>DAORVZ010000184.1:0-5031 GCA_035434005.1 Lacunisphaera sp. | reverse complement strand
CTGCTTGAGACCGGGGACTCCACCTACGAACGCTATTTTGTCGTGATCAATGATCCCGCCCGGGAGGCCATCGCCGTGAAGCTGGCCATGGCTATTCTCCAAGTATCCCGCAAGGCCAGCACAGTGGCCGCCGCGCCAGCGGAGGCCAAGAAAGGTGGGCTGTTCGGCCGACTGTTTGGCAAGAGCTGATCCGGCTAAACTTATTTCGTGGATTCGCAGACCCCAGTTCCTCCGGGGGCGCCGCCTTCGCCGTCGCCGGCGTTCCCGCTGCCACCGGCCCCTTCGTTTCCCAAGCCCCCGGGAGCATCATTCCCTCCGCCGGGTGGTGGCTTGGGTGCTGTCAAAGCGGGCAGTGGCCTAAAGCCACTCGTGCTGCCGCGCCGACCGAGCCCATTGCAGCGTGCCCAAGAAGCCACGCAGGCCAGTGCCGAGGCCCGGAAATCCATCAATACGATCATGTCCCAGTCGCGCCCGCCTTGGGGCGGCACGCCTTCACTGAACGGTTCTCAGGTTGAGGTGCTGGAGAAAGCGTTGCGCGCCCTTGAGGCCAAATCCGCCGAGCGGGAGATGGCGATGGCGGAACTCGAAAATAAGCTCGCCGAGCGCGATCGCGCCTTGGCGGAGACCGAAGCACTGTTGCTAGCTCGTGAAAAAATCATCGACGCCATGCGGAAGGAAAAACCCTCACAGGAGGGCGGAGGCGGCAGCGCCGAGGAAATCGCCGCTCTGACCAAGCTCAAGGAAGAGTTGGACCGCCAGGAGGCCACCATCAAGGAGGGTCGCGCGGCGCTGCAGGAACGTGAGGAGTTCCTCAACCAGAGTGAGACTGCTCTTTTCGAGAAAATGCAGGCCCAGCAGGAGAAGGAGACCGAGCTCGAGCAAAAGGCCGAGGATTTGAAAAGGGCCATGCAGAAGGCCGGCTTGGCGCCTGCCGAAGCCAAGGCGCCGATCGAAAAAGCCTGAGATGGAACCTCGGCCAGTTTGACCTTTCCAAGACGGCACCCCCGCCCTATGTCCATTTCCCACATGTCTTCCCGTTCGTTCAAATCAGCCGTTCTCTTTACCGTCCTCAGCTTGCCGGTTGTGCTCTCGGCTCAGACCAGCAGCAGCGAGGAGGAGCGGCTGCAAAAACTCCTGACGGACTCCACCCAGTGGTATGTGCCCAAAACCACGGTCTCCATCGGGTTCCGACTGCTCACCTCCGGCGGCAACGTGCGTTACGGAAATCTCGGCCGGGTGGATACGGGCCTCGACGCGGTGCCGCCGGCTTCCGCGGGAATTGTCACCCGTGTTTACAACAACGGGACCGTCGGCGCCGATGCGGTCCGGGCCAGCGAAAAGGACGCCAACGGCAACCAGATTGCCCCCGATGTGAACGGCCGTTATCAGACATTTGCCACCGTCACCGCAGCCGATGGCACCACCTCGACCGTGCAGACCGGCGATTACCTCAGTTACGTGGCCGGTCTCGCTCGCGGCTGGACTTATGCTTCCGCCTCGCAAGTGACCGCCGATGGACGCATTGGCTTCAGCACCTACCACGCGACCAGCAATGGGGGTTCCGCGATGAAGGACACAGCCGGTTCTGGCGGTGTCGATTTTCAGGTCACTCGAGCCTTCGGAAAGTTCTCCAGTCGCACGGAGTGGGGGCTGACGGCGGGTATCGCCCTCAACGGCATCAATAACAAGACCAGCGGCAGCGTGCTTTCCACCCTGCACACGGACACGGATTTCTATTCGCTGAATGGCAAGCCGGCTCCTACGGCTCCCTACGACAGCACAACGGCCCAGGTTGATTTCACCAACAGTCAGGGGACGGTTTACCCCAATTCGCTGGAGACGACGGTGCCGCTTGCGGCCTTGCCCGGCTCCTCCACCTCCTCCCAGATGGTGGGTGGAACCACCGTGAATGGCAATTGGCAGGTCAAGGGGGCGTATTTTCTCATGCGCATCGGCCCCAGCGTGCGGGCACAGTTGACGCAGCGCCTAGGCTTGAGCGCCAGCCTAGGTGTCGCCGGGGCCTACACGGGCAGCACCTACAGCGTGATTGAATCTTTTGCCGCCCCGGACAGTGGCGGCGCCATCATCACCACGCCCGACCCCGAAAAGAGCAGCACCAGCGAATTCCTCTCCGGCTATTATGCGGACATTAATCTGGATTGGGCTGTGTCTGAGCGCACGGGCTTTTTTGGCGGCCTCAGTGCTCAGCAACTTGGCGACTACGATCAGGTGCTCAACGGACGCACGGCACACATCGATCTGGGCAATTCCGTCGGTGTCCGAGGCGGCATCAGCATCAAGTTCTGAGCGCGGCAAGTCCTGCCAGCACGGTATCGATGTCGTGCAATTGGGCGGCTGGGTAAAACGAATTGATCCGCGCCACCACTTGTTGCACCAGTCCGTCCGGGCAGGAGGCGCCACCGGTAATCAAGACACGCTTGGGGGTGTTTTCATCTGGCCACAGCGCATGCATCTCCGTGTGGCCGCCGGCACCATGACTGGCCGCCGCGAACACATAGTGCTCAATCTCGCTGCGGGATCGGATGTTGGCCTCAGATTGGATAAAAAAGGCGCGGGAGCCCAGCTTCTGCTCGCAGAGCCGGTAGAGTTGGTAAGTGTTGGAGCTGTTCTTGCCCCCGATGATGAACGCGGCGTCAAGGGGCTCGGCTAGAGCCCGCTGCAGCGCATCCTGATTGACTTGGGTTGCGTAGCACAACGTGTCCTTCTTTCCGGCACCGCCGACATGCGCGGGGCCGTCCGTCTCGCCGTATTTGGACACAAAGACAGACTTGAAATAGTCGATGATAGCGGCCGTCTCGTTCATGAGCAGAGTGGTCTGATTGACGACGGCGATGCGATCCAGATCCCTAGACGGATCCAATCCCGGCGTGTGCAATCCCGCGAAGCGCGCTAGCAGCGCGGCGCGCTTGGCCTCGGTCGGCGCGGCCATGTAGTCCCCCAACAGACGGGCTTCCGAGAGATTGCGGATTATAATCGAGGGCGCGTGTCGGCGACTATTGGAGAAGGTGGCTTTGGTCTCTTCGTGTTCGCTCTTGCCATGGATGACCACTGTATAGCCCTCGCGGCCGAAGGCGCGCGCCGCCTTCCACACCTTCTCCACCAGCATGCAGGTGGCGTCATATTGTGCGACGCGGATGCCCTTGCGGACGAGTCGCTTCTTGTCCTCGTCGGTCGCGCCAAAAGCGGGGATGATGACAATATCCTCGCTCGTAAGCGTGTCCCAGAGAGTCGGCGCGGAGGCGGCGGCCAGGTTGCCGTCAGGGCCGAAGGGCTGCCCCTTGTCAGTCTGGAGAAAGCGCAGTCCGCGACGCAGCAGATCCTCGTTCACGAAGGGATTGTGGATGAGTTCGCTGAGCATGAACACCCGGCGTCCGGGATTTTCCGCGAGGGTCTCGTAGGCGCGTTCGATCGCGTTCTTCACGCCCAGACAGAAACCGAAATGGCTGGGAATGATGTAATTCACGGCGCCGAAATCCAGCCGCGCCGGTCGGGTGGCAGAGCGCTCATTCGTGCGGGCCAGCGTCTTGATGGCCTCGCAAAGCCGGCTCTGGTAGAGCGCACGCGCGGCGGCGTCCTGTTGGTAGATATCGTGGTTGCGATCCCGCTCGACGCGGAACTTGTAGATGTAGTCGTTTTCCCCAAGATGCAGGTAGGGGATTTCAATGAGATGCGGCTCCAGCCTCGTCAGCACGGCGGCGAGTGCCGGGGTCAGCTGGTCGCATGGCTGCAAGGCCAGCTGTTCCAGCGTAAGAAAGCTAATATCCGGCGCAGAAGGCTGTGCCGGTGTCTGGGTGAAGCAGACTTGATGGCGGACCGCCTCGATTTCGCAGGTGAAATATTCCGTCGGCGGTGTATGGGTTGGGAATACAGTTGCCAGTTTGGCAGCGGCATCGGACGCATTACTGCCAACAAACGCCAAATCGAGACGCGTGCCGTCCCGCCGCACGGCGAGCTGGTTATTGGCGTTGAACGCAAGGATGACGAATGCCTGAGCCGAAATGGTCACAGCTCCACGGAAGCAAAAGACCGGCGAGCGTCAACTGCCGGGAATCAGGTGTGGCGCAGCAGTAATGACATGGCGTGGTTGTCATGCGCTGCCCGAAGTCGCGATTATAGATTGCTGGTTCATCTCCTGATTCATGCGCGTAGGGCGATCATCCAAACCGGAAATGGCAAATGAGATATGCGCATGGATCGATAGGCTAGAGCCATTAAAGGCTCAAGATGAACTGTCCTTGGGCCAGGAGGCGGCCGTTGATCTGGATCTCGACGCGGTGGCGGCCGGCGTGGTGCTTCCGGGTCGTGAAGTTGCGGATCGTCTGCCGCTTGCGGATGACCTGCTTGCCACCGGCGGCGAGGGTGAGTTCGCGGAGCTTAAAGACTTTGGGGGCGGTGCCGCCCGAGGCCTTCACATAATGGATGATGTAGTCGACCGCCAGAGACTGGGCTTTGCGGGTGGTCGAAATCAGGGAGAATGAGAACTCGAGGGCTTGGCCCAGCTTGAGGCGGGCGGGGGTGACTTTGAAATCAGCGACCTTCACGGCGGGCTTGCCGCCGAAATTGAAGAGGGTGAGCGCCGGTTTGTGGCCGGCCTTGATCAAGGTGCGGGCGGCGCGCTTGGCGATCCACTGGGTGTGAGGGTGGGTGAGGTCCCAGGATTTGAGTTTCGCCAGCATCCAGTCGGGGTGATCCTTGGAAATATCGTTGAGATGGTTGGCGACGGACTTGCGGACGTAGAGGCTGGGGTCGGTGCGGAGATTTTCGAGGATGGGCGCGGCGGGCGAGGGATCGGTCACGAGGGCGTCTAGCCGGAACGACCATGGCAGGCGCGGGCGGGAGCCTTCGCTGGCGAGGCGGCGGACGTGTTCGTTTTCGTCCTGCGACCAGCGTTCCATCACGGCGAGGGTGCGGGGCAGGTCGCGCTTGAGGAACTCGCGGATGGCGAACTCGGCTGAACTGAACGGCGTGAAGTATTTCAACGCCTCCATCGACTCATTGAAATGCCCGTGA
>DAORVZ010000183.1:0-5039 GCA_035434005.1 Lacunisphaera sp. | reverse complement strand
ATTTTCGGACACTCCAATCCAAAACCGAGAATCTAAAATCAAAAATAGTGTCAGCCGTGCACGATCTCGGTGCCCACGCCCTGATCGGTGAAAATCTCGAGCAGTAGGCTGTGGGGCATGCGACCGTCGACGAAGTGCACCCGCTGCACGCCGTCCTGCAAGGCGCGCACGGCGCTCTGCACCTTCGGGCGCATCCCCTTGTCGATAATGCCCTTCTTCTTGAGTCCCTCCACTTCCCCGACCTTGACGGTGGAAATGAGGGTCGCCGGATTTTTCGGGTCGGCAAGCAGGCCGGGCACGTCGCTCATGTAAACCAGGCGGCGGGCGCGCAGGGCGCTGGCCACGCGGCCGGCCACGGTATCGGCGTTCACGTTGTAAGGTTTGCCGTCGTAGCCCTCGGCCACGGGCGAGATCACGGGCATGAAACCGTCGGCGATCTCCTTCTTGATGAGCTTCACCTTCACTTCGGTGACGTCGCCAACAAAACCAAGGTCGCACTTGTTGCCGTCGTCGTCGGTCTCGAGCTTCTGGCACACGAGCACGCTGTCCCCGGCGAGGCCCTTGGGCTTGGCCTTGACGGCAGAGAGGGTGTCGCAGACGTCCTTGTTCACGATCTCGTCGAGGGTCTTTTTGACGATGGCGATGGTGGCTTCGTCGGTAACGCGGAGACCGTTGATGAAATTCGCCTTCAAGCCGGCCCCATCCATCGCGCGGTTGATGGCCTTGCCGCCGCCATGCACGACGACGACGTTGATGCCGACGGCCGCGAGGAACGCGATGTCAGTAGCCACGCTCCGGCGCACAGTCGGATCGGGATCGTCCATGAAGCTGCCGCCGTATTTGACGACAAAGGTGGCACCGCGAAAATCCTGAATGTAAGGCAGGGCCTCCAGGAGCACACGCGCTTTGGCAATGACCTCGGAAACGTCCATCAGGCGGTCAGGAGCGGGCAAAAAATCTGCGGCGCGGAGTTCATCAGTTGTCGGTAGGTTGAATCTGTTAAGGCAATGCGCGCGGATTTCACTAACAAAATGCGCGCTGCGAGAGAATCCCGGGGAGTGCGGCGACACGTCGCCGCTTTCAAAGCGGCCTCGTGAGGCCGCACTCCTCACTCGCTCTTGTTGTAGTTCACGTAGCCGTCGGTCAGGTCGGTCGCGAGCAGCCGGAACGTGGCTTTGCCGAGGTGCAGGTTGAGGGTGATGGTGAAGCGGCGGGACTTCACGATCTCCTTCCACTTGGGTTTCAATTCGGGATGCGGCTTGCCGGCCGTCATCGCCGGGATGTCGTTGTAAAGGATGTCGAGCTTCGCCTCGACGAGCTTGGCTCCCGCATAACCGGCGGCATCGGCCAAGCGGCCCCAGTTGGGGTCCTCGCCATACCAGGAGGATTTCACGAGCAGCGAGTTGCCTATGGCGCGGGCCACCTTCTCGGCATCGTCGGCGGAGGCGGCGCCGGTGATCTTCACCTCGACCACCTTGGTGATCTTCTCGCCGTCGGAGACAATTTTGTCGGCCAGCACCTCGCAGGCCTTCCAGACCGCCTCGGCGAACAGCACGCGCAACTCGCGGGGGCTTTTGTCGCCCACACTGACGCCCGAGTGCCCGTTGGCCAAAATCAGCACGGTGTCGTTGGTGCTCATGTCGCCGTCCACCGTGATGCAGTTGAAGGTGCCGGTGACGGCCTCGGACAGGGTCTTTTGCAGGAAGCTGCGGGGCACGGAAAAATCCGTCGCGAGGAATGCCAGCATCGTCGCCATGTTTGGCTGGATCATGCCGGCCCCCTTGGCGATGCCGGAGACAAAGTGCTTCTTGCCGTCGTAGGTGAAGCTGACCGTGACGGTTTTGGCTTTCGTGTCGGAAGTGAGGATGGCACTGGCGGCCTTGTGTCCATGGTCGGCCGTGCGGCCCTTGTCCGTGACGGTGCGCTCGAGGCCCTTGAGCAGTTTCGGCATCGGCAAGGGCTGCCCGATGCGACCGGTCGAGCAGACGAAGAAGGCCGTCGGCTTCAGGTTGAGCGAGGCCGCAATGCGCTGCGCGGTGGTGTGCGCGTCCGCCAGACCTTCCGGGCCGGTGCAGGCGTTGGCGTTGCCGGAATTGGCGACGATGCCGTGGAACGGCCCGCCGTGGGCCAGATGCTTCTGGCACAGCAAGACCGGCGCGGCCTTGACCGCATTCTTGGTGAAGGTGCCCGCGGCGGTGCAGGGCCGCAGTGAAAACAGCAGCGCCAAGTCCGGACGCTTCAGGTCATGCTTGTCCCGGATGTCGCAGGCTACGCCGGCCGCCTCGAAACCGGGCACATCCGTGATGCCGGCGCTGTCTGGGGTAACGATCAGTTGGGTCATGGGGCAAATCAGGCCAAACCAGCGGTCTCGGGCAGTCCGAGCCACAGGTTCATGATCTGGACAGCCTGACCGCTCGCGCCCTTGACGAGATTGTCCAGGGCGGAGGTCAGGATAAAATTACCAGTCCGGGTGTCATGCACGGCGGAGATGTCCACGCGGTTGGTGCCGGTGACATGTGCCGTGTCCGGCGTTTCCCCTGTCGGTAGCATAGCCACGAACGGCCGGCCGGCATAGGCGGCGCGCCAGGCCGCATAGAGGGATTCGATGGTCGCACCCTTGGCCGCCGGCACCGTGATGGTGGTGGCAATGCCGCGCCGCATCGGGGCGAGGTGGGGATTGAACTGCAGCACGATCTTCGCGCCAGTCGCGGCGGAAAGCTGCTCCTCGATCTCGGCGAGATGCCGGTGCTTCGTCAGACCATAGGCTTTGGCGCTCTCGTTGCGTTCGACGTAGAGATACTGCTCCTCGAGCTTCTTGCCGGCGCCACTGACGCCGCTGAAGGAGTTCACCACGATGTGCTCGCGGCTGACGACGCCAGCCTTAAGCAGCGGTGAGAGCGGCACGAGGGTGCTAGTCGGGTAGCAGCCGGGCGCGGCGGCGAGCTTGAGTTCCGCCTTCCAGTTCGGGTCGGTAAGCTCAGGCAGCACGAATTTTGCCGACGGCAGCAGTTCGGGCGCATGGTGGGCACCGTAATATTTCTCGTAAGTCGCCAGGTCGGCGATGCGGAAGTCGGCGCTCAGGTCGACGACCTTGCGGCCGGCGGGCACCAAGGCCTTGGCAAAGTCCGCCGCGGCGCCGTGCGGCAAGGCCAGGAACCAGAGGTCGATGTCATGGCGGGCGGCGAGGGCCTTGGAGTCGGAATCGCTGAATTTCAGCTGGTCGGCCGCAGTGCCGCGCAACGACGGGATGATGGCGGAGACCGGCCTGCCTGCGTGTTGACGCGATGTGACCGCCGTCAGTTTGACCTGCGGGTGACCGAGGAGGAGCTTGACCAGAACTTCGCCGGAGTAACCCGACGCGCCGACAATGCCGACATTCATTTAATGGAGAGGCAGGATTATGAATTCCCGCGGGGGAATCGAGAAGTTTCGTGACCGCCAAAAAAAGAAGCGGAGGCCGTGAGGCGCTCCGCTTCGAGGAAAAACGTGTTCCGGTTTCGGGCGATTAACGCTTGGAGAACTGGAAGCGCTTGCGGGCGCCGGGCTGACCGGGCTTCTTGCGCTCTTTCTCGCGGGGATCACGGGTGAGGTGACCAGCCTTCTTCAGGGTGACGCGAAGCTCGGGATTGAACTTCAGCAGGGCGCGGGCGATGCCGTGGGCGACGGCGCCTGACTGGCTGCTGATGCCGCCGCCGGCGACATTTACCATGACGTCGAACTTGTCCTTGCTGTCAGCGGTGACGAGCGGGGCCAGGGCCCGGCGCACGAAGTTGTCGTGCGTGAAATAGACCTCGAACTTGCGGTCGTTGACCGTGGTCTGGCCGGAGCCGGGAACGATACGGACGCGGGCCGTGGAAGTCTTGCGGCGGCCGGTGCCGAGGAAAACGGAGGATGCAGCGCTCATGGATTACTTTAAGGTTACGGGGTTCTGGGCCGCGTGATCGTGGGTGGCACCGCTGAAGACGCGGAGCTTGGTCAGCATCTTGGCGGCGAGCCGGTTCTTGGGGAGCATGCCCTTGACGGCTTGGGCGATGATGAACTCAGGCTTCTGCTTGCGGACATCGGCGAGCTTGCGATATTTCTCGCCGCCGACGTAGCCGGAGAAGGACATGTATTCGGTGGTCTCTTCCTTCTTACCGGTGAGGACGACCTTGTTCGCGTTGATGACGACCACGAAGTCGCCGGTGTCGACGTGGGGCGTGTAAGTGGGTTTGTGACGGCCGCGCAGGATGTTGGCGGCTTTAACGGCGAGACGGCCCAGCACCTTGCCTTCGGCATCGATCAGATACCACTTGGGCTGCACTGTCTCTTTCTTGGCCAGATAGGTTTTCATTTGCGGAAAGGGGCCAAAGGGAAGGATTTCGCCTACCCCTGTCAACCCCGAACCTTTCACATTCATGAAAGCCGCCGCACAGATGGCTTAATTCTTCAAAAATCGAAGGTTACACCAAATGTGACCCACAAATTTCCGCTCGAAGCGCGTCCAAACGGACCATTTGTTGCCGAACGTCCAAAGCTGTCGGCGTAATGCAGCCCCGCCACCACCGTCGTATGCGCTCCGACCCGATAAGGCAGGTGCACTGCTCCTCCCCAATAACCGTAGCTGTCATGGCGCCGCGGGCCCGGCGCATCCGGCCGCCAGTCATTACCACTCACCCAGCCCGCAAAGACGTTTACTTCAAGGAACGCCCCCAGCTTGGTCAGCGCGATGCTGCGTGCGACGGAGGCCTGCATGGTGTCGGCCCGCAAACGTAAGTCGTGATAGTAGGCGAAGCTAGGCGTGAAGCCGCTGGCGGACGCCAGCGTGGCCGTAAGCCCAACCTCGAACGAGCTATCCACGCCACCACCCGGCACCTCGTCGAACCAGGCGTGGGCCACCGAAGCTTCCAGTGTGAATCCGTCCGTGGCTTGCCAGGCATAGGTGGCATTCAGGTTCACTTCGCGGGTGTCGCCGCGGTCAAACGGCTGGTTGACCCAAATCCCGCCGCGCAAGCGGTCGCGATTGAACTCCACGGCCGCTTGGGCGGAATCGCCGGCGC
>DAORVZ010000182.1:0-5043 GCA_035434005.1 Lacunisphaera sp. | reverse complement strand
TGCCGACAAAATAGTCCCCCGCGGTTGCCGGGCAACTGGCAAAATCCGGGGCCGGTCAGCGCCCGGCGGCCTGCGTCAGGGCCCGGGGGAAGAGAATGTTGTTCTCCTTGTGCACGTGGCGGTGCAGGTCGGATTCAAATTCCGCCAGTCCGGCCAGCAGGGCGCGGTGCGTGTTGCAGGCCTCGGCGTCGGGCGTGAAGTTGTCCGTGAGCTCGCGCAAGCGGGCCGTGAGGGCGCCGGCCGACTCGTGCTCGGCCTCCATCTGTTTGATGGGGTTGGCGATGGAGCCGCAGTGAAAACCGTCGGTGGAGCCGGCCGCGATCTGGCGGACCAGCGGGAAGAGCACGACCTCCTCCTTCTGCATGTGGCTGAGCATCTCATTGGCCAGGTCATGCACGGCGGCGTCGATCTCGGCCAGCCGGCCGTCCCGCCAGCCGTGCTTGGTGGCGACGCGATGGGCCATCTCCACGAGTCGCGGCAGCTCCTGCTTCAGATAGGCGTGATGGGTCACCTCGATGTGATCGGCTAGCTCGGCCTGCCCCATCGCCGCGGCGTCCACCTCGGCGGGGCCGGCCGCCAGCAAGGCGCCGGCGGATTCCAGCAGCGCCAGCGTGGTCGCGACATCCAAGCCGCGCCTGGCGCAGGCGGCGGCGAGCGTCTGCTTGCCGCCGCAGCAATAGTCAATGCCGAGCTGCTCAAAAAAGCGGGCGAGCAGCGGGCGGGCGGCGACGAGTTCGCCGATGGTGGATTCGGAGGTGAAGGCAGGCTGGGTCGTGGTGGACATGCCACACCATCGCACAGGGCGGCCGCCGCCGCCTTGAGCCAGGTCAATCTCCCGGGCGATTGCCCGGAGTCGGCGGCACCCCGACCATGAACCGGAGGCGCTGCCCGATCATTTCCGCCACGGCGATGAACTCCGCAGCCTCGGCGGGAGCCAGGCGGGCCCGGCAGTGGCGGGCCCAGAGACCCAGCCAAGCCTGAAAATGCCGCTCCTCCAGGCCGAGCGGCTGGTGCTTGAAGGGCATCGGGCCGCTGTAAAGCGCGGGCCCGCCGGTCACGCCCGACCAGAAATCGGCGATCTTCTCGAGGTGGGCGGGCCAATCCTCGATGTGAGCGGCGAAGATCGGGCCAATCTCCGCGTGCTGCCGGACGTCGGCATAGAAATACTTCAGCAGCTGCAGCAAGGGCGCGCGGCCGCCGAGGCGCGCGAACAGGGTGGCGGGAGGTGAGGCGGGGGCGGACATGGTTGCGGTGGTCAGAATTCGCCGAGATTCTTCCGCAGGCGCGCGGCCAGCAGGCCCGGATTGAGCACGGTGATGGCCTTGGACGCGACGAGGATGAGCTGCTCGTCGCGCAGGCGCGCGAGTGTGCGGGAGAGCGTCTCACTGCTGGTGCCGAGCTCGGCGGCGAGCACGCGCTTGGTGCCGGGCAGCTTGATCACGCCGCCGGAGGCGGCGCGGCCGTGCTTCACCAGCCAGTTGAGCAGGCGGGTCTCGACATCCTTCAGGGTCAGGTCGTCGAGCATGCCGACGAGCACGCGCAGGTGCGCCCCCATCGAGGCGAGCATGCGCAGGGCCAGGTCGGGCCGGCGGCCGATGAGGTCGAGCACGGGCCCCTTGGGCAGCAGCAGAACCGTGCTCGGCTCGACCGCGCGGGCGTCGGCCGGGTAACCCGTGGGCGAGGCGAGCGCGCCCTCGGCGAAGGACTCGCCGGTGCGGAAGACGTGGATCACCTGCTCCTTGCCTGCGGCGCTGACGCGGTGGACGTTCACCGCCCCGCTCTGCACGACGTAGAAGCCGCGTGAGGGCTCGCCCTCGTGAAATAGGTAGTCGCCCTTGGCCAGCGTGATGGGGCTGGCGAACGAGGCGATCAACTGCAGATCCTCACCCGAGAGGCTCGAGAAGATCTGGCAGCAGCGGAGGCTGCCGATCAGTCCGGTGAGCTTGTGGTCGGGGAGGCGGAGAGTCGCGGCCATGGGCGCGACCATTGGATAACGGCGCCGGGCGCTTGTCGCGTGCAAAATTTCGCGCCGGAGCGCGGAAATCTCCGCCGACCTTGACGCAAGTCATGGTCTGGCGCCGCCAGCCTGCTAAGCTTCCGAGGTCAGTCCGTGGAAATCCTGCCGCCGCCCGATCGGAACAATTTATGCGTAGAGATTGCCGCCTTTGGGCAAGGGATGGTTAGCGGGCACGGACGGCTTCCGGTAAGCTGCGTTTTTCTTTCCCATGATTCACTCCGCTCCCACCCCTGCCCTGAAATCCCCCACCTCCCGCGGCGCCGCCCACCTCGTCGCCATCGCCCCCGCCGACCGTTGTGTGGTCAAGCGCGACGGCACCATCGTCTCCTGGGACGCCGCCAAGGTGGCCCGCGCCGTGGCGCTGGCCTTCTACGAGGTCGTCCACGGCACCACCGACAACCCGGATCGCGACAACCCCGCGAAGCACTACGGCCTCAAAGCCGAGGCCTTCGGAAAAGTCCGGCACATCACCACCCGGGTCGAGCACATGCTGGAACTGTCCTACCGCGCGGGCCGGCACCCCACCATCGAGCAGATCCAGGACAACGTCGAGAAGGCCATCGCCGCCGAGGGCGAGTGGGCCGTCGCCCGCGCCTACATCGTCTACCGAGCCGGGCAGGAGACCCGCCGGCTCAACCACTATCCCGAGAACGGCCTCTCCGACTACATCGCCCTCGCCAAATACGCCCGCTACCGCCCGGACCTCGGCCGCCGCGAGCTCTTCGCCGAGGCGGCCCGCCGCGTCCAGGCGATGCACCGGCGCTTCTTCCACGACCGGCTGGACCGGGTGCTGCCTGCGCCCGGGGCCGACTCGCCGGTGGCTCCGTCGGATCGCGACCGCCTCGCCGCCGCCCTGAGCGGCGGCAGCCTGGGCCTGGCCCTCGACCGGGCCTTCGCGGCCGTGGTCGCCAAGACCGTGCTGCCCTCGATGCGCTCGCTCCAGTTCGGCGGCGAGGCCATCCTCCGCAACCACGCGCGCCTCTTCAACTGCTCGTTCAGCCCGGTGGACCGGCTGGAGTTTTTCCGCGAATACCTCTTCCTACTGCTCGCCGGCACCGGCTGCGGCTTTTCGGTGCAGCGCCAGCACACCAGCCGGCTGCCGGCTCTCCCGGCCCGCGGCGACGAGATGGATCTGCCCGTCGTGCACCACACGATTGCCGACACCATCGAGGGCTGGGCCGACGCCCTCCACCTGCTCATGCGCAGCCACTGGGAGCGCTTCAAGGTCGAGTTCAACTACTCCGGCGTCCGTCCGCGCGGCAGCCCGCTGCAGACCTCCGGCGGCAAGGCCCCCGGCCACCTGCCGCTCAAGGCCGCGCTGCTCGACATCGAGGCCGTGCTGCATGGCGCCGCCGGCCGCCAGTTGCGCCCGGTTGAGATCTACGACATCTGCATGTTCGCCGCGCGCTCCGTCCTCAGCGGCGGCATCCGCCGCTCGGCCACCATCTGCCTCTTCTCCCCCGACGACCAGGAGATGATGGACGCCAAGACCGGCGACTGGTTCAGCAAGCACCCCCAGCGCTCCGCCTCCAACAACTCCGCCGTCGTGCCGCGCGCCACGGACGACGACACGCTCTTCCGCAAGCTCTTCGCCGCGCAGCGCGAGTTCGGCGAGCCCGGTTTCTATTTCGCCGACGACCCCGAGTATGGCTGCAACCCCTGCTGCGAGATCGGCCTGCACCCCGTCGTGGGCGGCGACCTCGACGATGAGGCCGAGGTCGCGCGGCTCCGCGCACTCGGCTACACCGGCCCGGTCGTCCCCGGCACGCGGCTCAGCGGCTGGCAGATGTGCAACCTGAGCACGATCAACGGCGCGGCGCTCACCGACGCGGACGACTTCCTCACCGCGTGCATCCACGCCGCCGTGGTCGGCACCCTGCAGGCCGCCTACACCGACATCCCCTACCTCGGGCCCGTCACCCGCTACCTCAACGAGCGCGACGCGCTGCTCGGCGTCTCCATCTGCGGCTTCATGGACAACCCCGACCTGCTGTTCGACCCGGCGCTGCTTGAGCGTGGCGCGCGGCTGGCGCGGGCGGCCAACCGCATCGTGGCCGAGGCCCTCGGCATCCGCCCGGCGGCGCGCGTGACCTGCGTGAAGCCCGAGGGCACGGCCTCGCTCCTGCTCGGCGCGGCTTCCGGCATCCATCCGCACCACGCCCGGCACTATTTCCGCCGCGTTCAGGCCAACCGCCGCGATCCCGTCTACCGGCATTTCGCCGCCGCCAACCCCCACCTCACCGAGGCCTCCGTTTACCGGCCCGACACGGACGATGTGCTCACCTTTGCCGTCGAGGCCCCGGCCCACGCCATCCTGCGCGACGAGATCGGCGCGCTGGAATTCCTCCGGCTCGTGCAACGGGTCCAGCAGCACTGGGTGCTGGCCGGCGAGCCCGAGACCACCCGCTCCCCCGGCCTGCACCACAACGTCTCGCACACCTGCACGGTGAAACCCGCCGAATGGGCCGAGGTGGCCGACTTCATCTGGCGCCACCGCGCCGGCTTCACCGGCGTCGCGCTGCTCGGCCACGACGGCGACAAGCGCTACCCGCAGGCCCCGCGCGAGGCGGTGGCCACGGAGGACGACGTCGCCAAGTGGAACCGCCTCAAATACCAGCCCGTGGACTACACCCAGTTGGCAGAGCAGACCGACGAGACCGCGCTCAAGGACGTCGCCGCCTGCGCCGGCGGCGCCTGCGAGCTGACGTGAACAATACAACTCTCTGGGCTCCGATCAGGCGGTTGCATTGGTTGGCTGAAGCCATGCGCGTGGGGGTTCCTTTTTGCGCCAGTCTGGAAGCGGCAGGCGGCAGAGCTTACCAGAAGCGGCCTTGATCGCTACTGTGGACGGTATCTCCTCGCCGTTCACGACCAACGGCAAAAGTTTATCGGCGTTGACCGGTCGGTCACAATAAACTGACCTCATCCAGGGCAAGCGCAGCCCAAGACGATTCGCGGTAGCTCCATGAAAATCATCCCCACCATTTTTGAGCAGTCCGAGATCCGCCGCGCCTACGACGAGAAGA
>DAORVZ010000181.1:0-5050 GCA_035434005.1 Lacunisphaera sp. | reverse complement strand
TTGAGGAAGAAAAACAGATCGCCGTTGGCGCCGGCCGCGCCGCGGTTGCAGGCGCCGGCGAAGCCGAGGTTTTTCTCGTTGAGGATTGGGCGACAGGGGGCGGGCAGGTTTCTCAGCCACTCGCGCGTGCCATCAGTGGAGCCGTCGTCGACGAGGATGAGCTCGTGGGCGAGGCCGGCAGGCAACGTTTCTCGCAGGCTCGCCAGCATGGCCTGCGTAAGCGGCAGGCAGTTGTAGAGCGGAATGATGAACGAGACTTTCATGTCGGGCGCATCACGTTTAGCAGCCGACCCGCTCGTCGCACGTCGAATCTCAGGCGAGCAATCGCTTGAGGTATTGGCCGTAGGCGGACTTGCCGAGCTTCGCGATATTGGCCTCGAGGCCGGCGCGGTCGATCCAGCCCTGCTTGTAGGCGATCTCCTCGATGCAGGCGATCTTCAGGCCGGTGCGGTTCTCCAGCACATGGACAAATTGGGCGGCCTCGATGAGCGAGTCGTGCGTGCCGGTGTCGAGCCACGCCGTGCCACGGCCGAAGAGCTCCACGTGCAGCCTGCCCTGCTCAAGGTAGAGGCGGTTCAGGTCGGTGATCTCGAGCTCGCCGCGCGCGGAGGGCTTGAGGCTCTTGGCGAGTTTCACGACGTCGGCGTCGTAGAAATAAAGGCCCGGCACGGCGTAGTTGGACTTGGGCTGCTTGGGTTTCTCCTCGAGGGAGAGCACGCGGCCGTCCGGGGCGAACTCGACGACGCCGTAATCCGTTGGGTTGGCGACGTGGTAGCCGAAGATCGTCGAGCCGCTGGTGCGGGCGGAGGCGTCGGCGAGGGAGTTCACGAACTCGGCGCCGTAGAAAAGATTGTCGCCCAGCACGAGGGCGGAGGGCTCGCCCTTGAGAAAGCCGGTGTCGCCGGCGATATGGAAGGCCTGGGCGAGGCCGTCGGGACTGGGCTGCTCGGCGTAGCTGAACTTCATGCCGAGGTTCGCGCCGTCACCGAGCAATTTCTTGAAGTTCGGCAGGTCGGTCGGCGTCGAGATGATGAGCACCTCGCGGATGCCAGCGAGCATCAGCACCGACAGCGGGTAATAAACCATCGGCTTGTCGTAGACCGGCATGAGCTGCTTGCTCACGGCGATGGTCAGCGGGTAGAGGCGCGTGCCGGAGCCGCCGGCGAGGATGATGCCTTTGCGGGAGGCTAGAGGCTTGGGGCTAGAGGCGAGAGGATCAGGCATGGGGAGAGCGTGCTTTAATCAATCCGCGTAGCATGCGGGCGATTTCTTCAGCTTGTTGGTCGAGATTTGAGCAGTCGGTATCGGATAACAGGCCGACCTTATTGGCAAGGTCTAGCTGCGTGCGCAGTTCAGCGACGGATCCCTTGGCGATATAAAGAAATCGGACCGCGTCCTTGTCGGTATCACGCTCATCCCCTTCGGCTATATTGCTGGGAATGCTAACAGCGGCCCTTCGCATTTGGTCTGCGAGGGCAAATTCACGGGTAAAGGCCGCGGTTTTTGAGAGCTGATAGATGGTGACAGCGAACGCCTGGGCCTTTTGCCAGACCAACAAGCTCTTGAAGCCACCTTTGCTCATGGCCTCTCGCCTCTAGCCTTTGGCCCCGAGCCTTTCGCGCGAATAGCGCGTGGCCGTGATGTCAGCCGTCCAGGCGCGGTTCTGCAAATACCAATCCACGGTCTTTTCGATGCCGGTGGCGAAGGTCTCGGCGGGTTTCCAGCCGAGCTCGCGGTTGATCTTGGTGGCGTCGATCGCGTAGCGGCGGTCGTGGCCGGGGCGGTCGGTGACGTAGGTGATCTGCGTGGTGTAGGACTTGCCGTCGGCACGCGGGGACTTCCGGTCCAGCAGCGCGCAGATGGTGTTCACTATCTCGATGTTCGGTTTTTCGTTCCAACCGCCGATGTTGTAGGTCTCGCCGGTGCGGCCCTGGTTGAGCACGAGCCAGATGGCGCGGGCGTGATCCTCGACGTAGAGCCAGTCGCGGATCTGCATGCCGTCGCCATAGACGGGCAGGTTTTTGCCCTCGAGGGCGTTGAGGATCATCAACGGGATGAGTTTTTCCGGGAAATGATACGGGCCGTAGTTGTTTGAGCAGTTGGTCGTGAGCGTCGGCAGGCCGTAGGTGTGCTGGTAGGCGC
Organism: Lacunisphaera sp.; assembly: GCA_035434005.1. Taxonomy (GTDB): domain Bacteria; phylum Verrucomicrobiota; class Verrucomicrobiia; order Opitutales; family Opitutaceae; genus Lacunisphaera. Next base: position 2,908 of record DAORVZ010000181.1, on the reverse strand, counting down.
GGACGAGGTGGTCGCTGGCGGCCTTGGAGGCGGCGTAGGGCGAGTTGGGCTCGAAGTTGTGGCTCTCCGTGAAGGCCGGAGCGCCGGGCGCGAGCGAGCCATAGACCTCGTCGGTCGAGACGTGGAGAAAACGGAATGCGGCCTTTTTCGGCTCCGGCAGCTTCGACCAGTATTGCTTGGCGCAGTTCAGGAGGCGGAGCGTGCCGGTGACGTTGGTCTGGATGAAGGGCTCGGGCGAGTCGATGGAGCGGTCGACATGCGACTCGGCCGCGAAGTTGACGACGGCGTCGATCGCGTGGTCGGCGAGGAGTTTCGTGACCAGCGCGGTGTCGCCGATGTCGCCGTGGGCGAAAACATAGCGCGGGTCGCCCGCGAGGTCGGCGAGATTGGCCGGGTTGCCGGCGTAGGTGAGGGCGTCGAGGTTGACGAGCTTGGTGAGGGCCGAGCCTTTCTCCGTCAGCCGCTGCCGGATGAAGTTCGAGCCGATGAAGCCACAGCCACCAGTTACGAGGAGATTCATAAGAGAGGAAATCAGGTAGAGGCTTTGACCCAGCGACGCAGGTCGCGTTCGACGGCTTCGTGGACCTCGGTGAGCTTGATGCCGGTGACGGCGAGCTTGGTCGAATCCATCACGCAGTTGGAGCGCGGGGTCTTGGCCGCGGTGCGCATGAACTCGGCCTCGTCGGTGAAGAACTGGAAATTCTTGTCCGACACGCCGGTCTTTTTGATGAGATCGACGACCTCGCGGGTCGTGACGTGGCCGGGGTTGGTGACGTTGTAGGTGCCGAAGGGCACGCGTTTTTCCCAGCAGGCGAAGGTGGCGGCGACGAATTCGTCGAGTTGCGAGATGGAGTTCTCGGCGTCGAGCAGCGTGTGGTAGCGGATGAGCTTCGTCAGGTAGTTGCGCGGGCCGTCGACCTGGTTGAAGGGGATGCGCAGGCGCCAGACGAACACGTTGGGCACGCCGGCCAGGACTTCCTCGCCGAGGGCCTTGGTGCCGGAGTAGAAGCTGCAGTTGTTCGTGCGGAAGCTGAAATTCGGTGTGTCAGTCTCGGTGAAGCCGGAACCATCCGCGTTCTTGCCGGTGTAGATGCAGCCGGAGGAGACATGTCCCCAAGGCACGCCGGCGTCGGCGCAGGCCAGGGCGATGGTGCCGGGGAGCACGGCGTTGCCCATGACGCACTCGGATTTGTGGAGTTCGCAGGCGTCGACGTTGGGTTTGCCGGTGTAGCCGGCGGCATTGATCAGGAAGGCCGGTTTCTCGCGGCGGAGCAGGGCGGTCAGGGCGGTGCGGTCAGTGTAGTCAAAGTCGCCCCGGCGGATATTGCGGAAAGCCATGCCCTTGCGCGCGAGCAGCGCCTGATAGGCCGCACCGACATAACCGGAACCTCCGAGTAGATAGATCATGGAAAGGGGTAAAGGAATGAGGCCCCGACGGGAGGTCAATCCGCAGTTTTCCGCGCCCGGCGGGTCACTTTTTCTTGTAGTCGCCGCGGCTGAAATATTTCTCCAGCCACACGTAGGCGCAGATGAAGAAATAACGGCTGCCCATCTCGCTGATCTTCAGCTTGGGCACGCCATATTTGCGATTGCGCCAGGTGATGGGCAAAACGGTCCAGGTGTAGCCGCGGACGATGGCTTTTAGCGGAATTTCGACGGTGAGGTTGAAGTGCGGAGCGAGAAAGGGCCGACAACCCTCGATCACTGTGCGGCGGTAGGCCTTGAAGGCATTGGTTGTGTCGTTGAGCTCGATGTTGAAACCGACTCGCACAAAGAAATTGGCGAGGCGGTTGACGAAGAGCTTCACGCGGGGGTAATCGACGACGCGGCCGCCTTTGATGAAGCGACTGCCGAAAACACAGTCCCAACCTTCGTTGAGCAGGCGCCAGTAGCGCACGGCGTCGGTGGGCGCATCGGAGGCGTCGGCCATCATGATGGTGCAGGCGTCGCCCTTCATGTGGTTGAGGCCGTAGATCACGGCCCGTCCGAAACCGTGGGGGCCTTTGTTCTGCACCGGAGCGAGCGTGGGGATTTTCTGCCGCAGATCCTGCAGGACGGCCCAAGTCTTGTCCTTGCTGCCATCGTCCACCACCACGATCTCATGCGGCACACCTTCGCGCACCAACTCGGCATAGAGATCCTGCACGGTGGGCGGGAGCGACTCTTCCTCGTTGTGCGCGGGGATGACGACGGAAAAGAGTTTGAGCGGAGCGGGCTCAGGCATCAGCTAACTCAGGGGAATTCCATGGGTGGCGGCAAGCCCGGGCTCACCGCGGGGCCGACAATTCCAGCCAGCCGGGATTCAGCTCCGCGTGGGCGGCGATTTCCTCGAGGATGGCGGTCGTCGGGGTGGCTGGCTGCCAGGCCCAGAGGCGCGAGGCCTTGGCGTGGTCGAGCACGATCCAGGGGATGTCAAAGGGCCGGGGCGTGCCGTCCGCCACGACGGGATGCGGACCGAAGCGCGCGGCGCTCCAGTTGCTGAGCTGCTTGAGCGACATCGCAGAAGCCACGCCGCCGGAAAAATTGGCGATGCGGTCGGCGGCCGTGAGCTTGGGTGCCGTGAACTGTTTTTCCAGCACCGGCACGAGATCGCGCGGATGCAGGCAGTCGCGCACCTGGTGGCCGTGACCGCCGAAGCCGAGATACTTGAGCGGGCGTTTCCGTCGCCAGGCATTGACCCAGTAGGCGAAGATGCCCTGGTCGGCGCGGCCGAACTGGCCCGCGCCGGCCAGCACGCCGCAGCGGTTGATAAAGACGGGGAAGCCGAAGGTCTCGCCGTATTCGAGCGCCATGGCCTCGGACGCGAGCTTGGTCGCGCCGTAGAGCGAGATGGGTGCGAGCGTGGCGAAGTCCTCGGTCAGGCCGGCGGCGCTCACCATGGGAAGCTGGCCGACCATTTCGGTCAATC
>DAORVZ010000180.1:0-5073 GCA_035434005.1 Lacunisphaera sp. | reverse complement strand
CATGCCGATGTTTCATATGGAGCACTGCGTGTTCTGCGCGTTCCTCTCCAAGGGGAAGGATTACCGCGACTGCGGCCGGCCCTGTGACACGCACCGGGTGGCGCTGCGCGACCGCGTCGGAGCCGAACACCCGCTCAAGGCCGATGCCGGCTGCCGCAACACCGTCTACAACAGCCGCGCCCAGACCGGGGCGGAATACGCCGCACGCCTGATGGCCCTCGGGGCCCGGCATTTCCGCGTCGAATTTCTCACCGAGCCGGCCGACGAGGTCACGCGCACCGTTACCCACTACCGTCAGCTCCTCGCCGGCCAGGTCAGCGGCACCGAGCTGTGGCGGGAACTGAAGCTCATCAACCAACTCGGCGTCACCCGCGGCCAGATGGAGACGCCCGCCCGCCCGCTGTCCCGGAAGGGCACCTGAACGTTTCCGGCGGATGACCCGGATAACCCCTTCGGGTTAATTCCTTCCAGGCCGAACCAAATTTTGTCGCGTCGGGCGAAAGCCGCCCCCTAGGCTGCGCGCACCCTGACATGAGCGAAGTCCAGAAAACCACCGCCCCGGCGCCAACCCCCGCCCATCCGGCCAACAGCGACCTGGAAATCAAGGACGCCCGGATCATCTTCGAGCCCATCTGGGACGATTTGGAATCGCATTTCGGACGCCAACACCTGCGCTTCCCCAAGGAAATCATCCTCCTCGGCGGCGCTCCCGGCGCCGGCAAGGGCACCAACACCGCCTTCATCGCCAAGACCCGCGGCCTGACCTGCGCCCCGATCGTGATGAGCTCGCTGCTCGACACGCCGGAAATGAAGAAAATCAAGGACGCCGGCAACATGATCGGCGACCGCGAGGTGCTCGCCGTGCTCCTGCGCCGGCTCCTCAAGCCCGAATATCGCGACGGCGTCATCCTCGACGGCTTCCCCCGCACGAAGGTGCAGGTCGAGTGCCTGAAAATGCTTTACGAGAAGATGACCCAGCTCTGGCGCGAGTTCTACGGCACCCCCCTCGCCATCCACTTCCGCCAGCCGGTCATGCAGATCGTCGTCCTCTTCATCGACGAGAAGGAGAGCGTCGCCCGCCAGCTCAAGCGCGGCCGCACCGTCAAGCTGCTCAACGAGGAAGTGCGCCGCGTCGGCCACGGCGTGCTGCAGGAGGAACGCCTCACCGATTTCGACGAGAAACTCGCCCGCCGCCGCTACCGCGTGTTCAAGGAGCAGACTTGGGACGCCCTGCTCTCGCTGAAGGATGTTTTCCACTACCATCTCATCAACGCCGTGGGCACGTTCGCCGAGGTCGAGCAGAACATCCTCGGGGAGCTCGAGTATCAAAGCTCGCTCGAGCTGGATCCGCGCACCTACGACCGCCTGCGCACGCTGCCCCTCGCCAGCGAGATCATCGTCCATGCCCGGCAGGAACTGGTGAAGCGCCTCGACGGCTACGAACTCGGCCACCCCGAGGTATTCCAGCGCGTCGTCACCCTCATCGAGAAAAAGATGATGCCCATCATCACCCGGCACGCACTCTCCGGCCACGCCAACATCAACAGCGAGGACGCCGTCTTCGACGAGCCCCTCGCCCTGGCCATGCTGATCGACATCTTCTCGGAGCGCGGCTACCACGCCGTCGTGGACGTGCACCGGATCGAAGTTCCCGAGTCCTTTGACCCGCAGACCGGCAAGATCACCTGCCGCCTGAAGAAAGTCTATCGCACCATCATCCGCTTCAAGGGCTCCGATATCCGCCGCGGCTGACCGGCCTCCGCCAACTCCACGGCAGCCCGGCGCCGTTGCTGCATGAATATCATCGAGACCGACCGCCTGGTGCTGCGCCGCATGACGGCGGCGGACGCCCCCGTCGTGCTCGCCCTGCTGAATGATCCGCTATTCCTGCGCTTCATCGGCGACCGGGGCGTGCGCACGCCCGCCGATGCCGCAGCCTATATCGAGCGCGGTCCGCTGGCCAGTTACACCCAGCACGGCTTTGGCCTGTATCTCGTCTCCCTTAAAACCGACGCCGCCGCCATCGGCATGGGCGGCCTGATCAAGCGCGAAGGGCTGGATGACGTGGATCTCGGCTTCGCCTACCTGCCCCAGTATGGCGGCCGGGGGTATGCGACCGAGGCCGCCGCCGCCATACTGCACTATGGGCGGACCGTGCTGGGATTGAAAAGAATCGTGGCCATCACCGCACCGGACAATGCGGCCTCAATCAACGTCCTCCAGAAGGTCGGCCTGCGGCACACCCGCACGATCCGGCTGCCCTCCTTTCAGACAGACAGCCTGTTGTTCACGCCGGCCGAAGAGTGAGCAGGACAGCCCGCCTTACGGGCCCGTCGGCAGCGGAGCCTCGGCCTCCCGGATCAGGCGGACAGCGGCGGGATCATCCGGCAGCAACCGGCCAATCTCCCGCGCCAGAAGCAACGCCGGTTCATGCTCACCCCTCGCGAGCAGGTCCCGCACGATTTTGAACGCCGCGCTGCGGGCCGCCCCGCCCCTGATGACCAGCTCCTTGAGCGCGGCCAGGGCCTGCGGGCGCTGGCCGAGTCCGAGCCGGGTCAGCACCTCGCGCACCTTCACCTCGGGGCCGCCGGCCACCGGCCAAGCCGGCGGCTTCTCGCGCAGGTATTTCAGCAGGCGCTCGGCTTGGGCCCATTCCTGCGCCAAGATGCTGCGATCCAGCGCCGCCAGCGCCAGGGCCTGGCTCGCGACCGTGGACGCAAGATCGTCCGTCAGATTGAAGCCTCGCAACGCCTGCTGCACCCGGACGGTGGCGGCGGGGGCCGCGACGATTTCGTCCATGAGGAGCCGGGCTTCGTCGCGCCGGCCACGTTCCGCCAGCCGCTGCACGACCGAGACCAATTTCAATATCTCGGCCTCACTGCGATATCGGTCGAGCCAGGCACGGGCGGCTGTGCGGCTGGCGATCTGGTCGAGGGTCAGGTAAGCCAGTTCAACCTCGCGCACCGCGAGTTCGGTCTCGATGAGCGGCAACCAGCCGGGTTTCTGCTCGCGGATGGCGCGCGCGAAATCGCGGGCCGCCACCAGTGAGTCCTTCGCCAGCAGCTCGTCGAGTTGCTGGCGCGCTTCGCCCGCACCGGCGGGCAGGAGGATCAGGGCCGTCGCCGTTTTCTCAGACTGACTGCCTGTGGCCGGCGCGGCGGCCAGCACCGCCGCCAAGTGGATTTGCGACGCCAGCAACGGATCGCTCTGCGGGTAAACCAGCAACCCTGCCCTCACCACCTCAGCCGCGCCCCCCGGATTGCCGGCTTTCTCCAGCACGGTTGCTGCGAGCACATAAACGGGCAATGGGGCCTGGCCGCGGGCAGCCGTGAGATGCGCCACCAGGAAAATCACCTGATCGGGCGTGCCGGCAAAGGCCGCGCGCGTCAGCCGCTTGATGAATTCGGGATGGAAACGCTGCATGCCTTTCAGGGTGTCAACGTTGTTCTCCCAGTTGAGCAGTTGCCGGGTGGCCGCCCCGATGTCGCCTTGCCGCAGGGCCAGTTCTGTCCGATGCACCTGGAAGGCAAAGGGGCTCAACCGCGCGGCGGTCGCCACGGTCTGGGCCCGGGCCACCACGTCCGGCAAATCCAGATTCACGGCCAGCGCCGCCAGGGCCTGCAAGGCGCCGTCATTGCCCCGGAACAGCCGGTAGTATTCCTGCTCCGCCGCATCGCGGTAGCTGGCGCGCTGCAGCCGGTGCCAGCTTTGAAAACCCAGCAGGTAGGCACCCGGCTTGTCGGGGGCCTGCGCCTTGAGATGGCGCAAGACGCTGAGCAAGGCCTCGGCGTCGCCGGCGGCCACGGCGACATCGGCGGCCTGCCGCCAGATCCCGGGAGTGGCCGCCGACGTGGCGGTGAGCCGGTCGGAAATCACCTTCGCTTCCGCCGGTTGCCCGGTGCGCAGCAGCAATTCCACCTGCAAGGCCGCCACCTCAGCCTGCGCGGTGGGGGTGGCCGGCGGCGCGATGCCGGCGAAGGCCGCCGTCGCCTCCGGATAACGCCCGAGTTGCAACAGGAAGCCCACGCGGGCCCGTTCCAGCAATTGGCGGATCTCGGGTGGCAAGGGACTGGCCCGTAGTTGGCGTTCCACCACCTCGAGCCCGTGCGCCTGGATCTGCCACGCGCCGTAGAGCACGAGCAGGGCGGACACCAGCTTGGGATCCTGCCCGGCGAATGGCAGCCCCTCCTCCAGCAGGCTGACGGCCCGCGCCGGCTCATAGCCGGCCAGCAGCCGCGCGAGCATCAACCGGCCCTCCACATTTCCCGGCGAGCGGGCGAGCCCGGCCCGCAGATTGTAGAAGGCGGTGGTGTAATCGCGCTCCCTCAGGTTATCAAACGCGGCCAGGATGGCCGTGTCCCCGCGCTTCGCGCGCAGGCCTGACCAACGCCACGGCGCGGCCAGATCGAACCAACCGACCTGATTGTGCGGCAGGCGATCCAACCAGAAGAACAGCGCGCTGACCGCCACGAGCCAGCCGGCCAACGCCAGACCCGCCAGGGCTAGCAGGAGCCGCCGGTGGTAGATCTCGAAGCGCCAGATCGGATTCGCCTGCCGCTCGATGCGCAGCGCCACGGAGCGCAACAGCCAGAGCCGCCGGTCCCCGGGGGCGAGCTCGCGTTTCAGCGAAGGGTTGAGGCTGAAAAGAAGTTTCACTCGCCCGCGATGAAGGCTCACCGCGCCGAAGCGGGCAACCCCTCATTTCCGGGACTGATCAAGGACGCTCCCCCTTGTGCTCGCATTCATCCCGCCAGCCTGCCCACACCGCCACAGGCGGGTGGGCAATTCCTCATGCCTGCCAGTGGATCAGTTCCTCGGGGAAGCTAAACAGTGTCAGGCTTGTAGTGTGGGGGCAGGCCATCTGCTGGCTGAGCCTGGGGTCGGTTTTTTCAACGATCGCGCCATGCCCCGCGGCCAAGAGCGATCTCCGTGGTCATCAACCACACACTACAAAGCCTGACCCTATTTCTCTGCTTTGGGCGGCCAGCCCGGCGTTGACCTTGGCGAAGATCGCCTCGGCCAGGCCGTGCTGCTCCAGCAGCCGGCGGAAGTTCAGCACCGTGGTCTCGTCGG
>DAORVZ010000179.1:0-5094 GCA_035434005.1 Lacunisphaera sp. | reverse complement strand
TGGGTCCGGGATTCGGTGGCGAACGCATCCGCTATGCGATCTCCCGTGACGACGGGCTGACATGGAACAGCCATTACGAATACTATTATCCGGGCCGCGCCATCGGTGGCCGCGCCTGTCCCCGCACGGTGCAGATCGACGCGAAGACGCTTGGCGTGGTTTTCTACGACCTGAGCCCGGAGCAGATGGGCGGGCCCGGATTGTTTTTCCTGCGCATTCCCTTATTCGCCCTCGGCGCAACACCAACCGGTGGCTGACTTCCACTGCGAACTGGCTGCTTCAGGCATGGCCGGCGGCGGCGGCCAACTGGTCATATCACTTTCGTGGTGCTTGCGACTTTCCTGGATGTCCACCGCGGTCATTTTTTGTGAGCCATCCCGCCTCGAATGCATCATCGTTCCCATCCTCAGCAGCCGTTGGCATTGGCCGTGACGCGGAGTTCTGTATGATCCGGAATCTCTTTAAGGCCGCCCGGATCGATGAACTCAATGACCTGACGGATGCTGCGGAACACCGATTGCAGAGCATCGGCGGACAGATCCGGGCCAACCTGATACCGCCGCTTTGGCGTGAATTGCCGAACTACAACCGGACGAAATTCCGCGCCGACTTGCTGGCCGGTGCGACTGTGGCTGTCGTCACCATTCCCCAGGCCATCGGCTTCGCCCTGATCATCGGCCTGCCAATGCAGGCGGTCCTCGCCACTGCGATCATCGGGGCAGTCGTGTGCGCGTGTTTCAGTTCGTCACACCACCTCGTTTTTGGCCCGACCAACACCATCAGCATCATCCTGGCTGGTGCCGTTCTCAGTCTCTCAGACGTGCCGCTTTCGCCACTGGAAAAGGTTCTGCTAATCGGCTGTCTGATCGGTTTGACCCAATTGGCCGCTGGACTGCTGAGGCTGGGCCAGACCACGCAATTCATCTCGCGCACGGTCATCATCGCTTACACCACCGCCGTGGGCCTGCTCATCGCCGCCAGCCAGATCAGCAACCTGCTGGGGCTTTCCCGCCCGTCGGAGATCAGCCTGCCGGGCACTTTGCGCCATCTCGCCGCCAGTTTCCTCAATCTGGATTTCAATCCGGCCACCGCGACCGTTGGAGTGACCAGCCTTCTTGTCTTGGTGGCGTTGCGCCGTTGGCGCTCCCGCTGGCCCGACGGTCTCATCGTCATGTGTCTGGCGGGGGGGATATCTGCGGCCGCCGACCTGGACGTTTGGGGCGTTCCTTTGGTGCGCGACCTCGGCGAGGTGGTTGCACATGTTCCGCCATTCGTAGGTTTTCCGTTCAATCTCGAAAGCTTAAAGCTGATTCCCCGCATCACCAGTGTAGCCATCGCCGTCGCCTTGTTGGGCATGCTGGAAGCCGTTGCGATCGCCAAAAGCCTGGCCGTCCGCTCTGGCCAGCACATCGATCCGAACCAGGAACTGATCGGCATGGGATTGGGCAACCTGACTTCCTCGTTTTTTGGCGCCATGCCCGGCTCCGCCTCCTTCCTGCGCAGCGCGACGAACCTCCAGAGCGGCGGCCTGACCCAGTTCGCCACCATCATGGGCTGCGGCTTCATCCTGCTGATCATCCTGCTGATTTCGCCCCTGTTGAACTTCATCCCGGTGGCGGCGCTCGCCGCCTACCTCATTTTCATCGCCCTCCGGTTGTTTAAGCTCAAGGACATCGCTGTCGCCCGCAGCGCCACCCGCGGCGATGCGGCCGTCTTCTGGATCACCCTGATCGCCGCGCTCTTCCTCAATCTCGATACCGCGATCTACACGGGTATCGGCGTGTCTCTCATTTTTTTCCTGCAAAAGGCGAGCGCCCCGACCTTGGTGGAGCACGCCTTTGACGAGCAGGGCCAGCTCTCCGAGATCGGCGCTCCGGAGAAACGCAACCATCCCCAGGTCTCCATCGTGCACGTCGAGGGGGACCTGTTCTTCGGCGCCGCCGACCTGTTCCAAGAAGGCGTCCGACGCCTGGCCCGGGATCCCAGCATCCGGGTCTTCATCCTGCGCATGAAGAATGCACGGCACCTTGACGCCACCACCGTGCTCGCCTTGGATCAACTCTTGGAACACCTGCAGGCCGACCAGCGACACCTGCTGATCTCGGGCACCCACGGCGATGTAACCCGGGTGCTCCAGCGGAGCGGCCTCGCCCGGCGCATTGGCCACGACAACATCTTCCCCGCTGAGGAGAATCCCACCCTCGCAACCAAAAAAGCCCTGCGGCGCGCGCAGGTTCTCATCGGAACCAAACCTGATCTGCGGGTTTTCTACCAGCAGGCGGGCGCGTGACGACGACAGCTGCTCTATCTGATCGTCCCACAGGTAAGTCGAGTTTACCTGTGCGCGACCCTCGCCGCGCTCGGGATGTCTTGAGCAAGCTTCTGCACTCCAAGCCAAGATTTCCTACCGGAAGCAGTTGCGCCAACCCCAAACCGCAACCCAAGATTCAGGCCGTTTCCCTTACACTCTTTCGCGAATGTCCGCCCCGTCCCATGCAGCCGAACCGTTGGCCCTTAACGTGCTCGATGTGAACGGTGGCAAATTATCAACGCTGCTTTTCATCTGAGCAGCCATGGCGGGTGGCTTCTCCACCTGCCTTCGACAACCCTGAACCCCCTAGCCCATTGTCCGACGAAAAATTGACCGCACTATCCGTCCGACTCGATCCCATCGACTGGATTGTAATCGGCATCTACATGCTCAGCATGATTGTGATCGGTTGGTGGTATAGCCGGCGCAACCGGGACGGTGGTGATTACGTGGTCGGCGGGCGCAAGATGAATCCTTGGACGGTCGGCCTCTCCTTCTTCGTCGCCCTCTTCAGCACCATCAGTTACCTGGCCATTCCGGGAGAGATAGTGCGTTACGGGCCGATCGTCTTCAGCGGTCTGCTGGCCTACCCCTTGATCTATTTCCTGGTCGGTTGGTTTATTATTCCGCCCTTCATGAAGCTCAACGTCAACAGCGGCTATGAGCTGCTGGAGTCGCGTTTGGGTGTGGGTCCACGAATGCTGGGTGTCACGTTGTTTCTGCTTCTCCGGCTCCTGTGGATGGCCGTGATCATTTACGCGACCGTCGACAAGGTGCTGGTGCCGCTGACGGGCCTGCCAGAGTCCGCTACGCCTCTCCTCTGCCTCATCTTGGCTGGCCTGACCATCGTCTACACCACGATGGGCGGCCTCAAGGCCATCGTGACCGTGGACGTCATCCAAGCCACCCTGCTCTTTGGCGGTGTCATCGTTTCGCTGATCTTGATCACATACAAGCTCGGCGGCGTTCACGTCTGGTGGCCGGACACTTGGCCGGCGCACTGGCCTGAGGCCCGCCTGATCGGTCGTGATGGCGATAATCGTGCCATCCTCGCAGCCTTCATCTCCTCGCTCGTCTGGTATACTTGCACGGCCGGTTCCGACCAAATGGCCGTGCAGCGCTACCTAGCCACCCGCGATGTCGCCGGTGCCCGCAAAATGTTGGGCGTCTCGCTCGTAGCCAGTTTCTGCATCAAGCTATTGCTCAGCTGCCTCGGCCTGGCGCTAATGGCCTATGTGGTGCACAATCCATCGTGGCTGCCGGGCGGCGCCCTCGCCACTGGGGCCGCTGATCAGCTTTTCCCCCGATTCATCGCCACTACCTTGCCAGTCGGATTTGCCGGACTCATCATCGCCGGCCTCCTAGCCGAGGCCATGAACAGCCTTTCCTCGGGCATGAACGCAGCCAGCGCCGTCATCACCACCGATCTGATTGCGCGTTTCCGGCGGGACAAGTTTTCCGCCGGCCAGGAGCTGCGCCTGTTGCGCTGGATCTCGCTTATCGTGGGGTGCGTCGTTGTTGGTCTCAGCGTGGGCGTAAGCTACGTGCAGGGCAACCTCCTCGAACTCATCTACAAGGTGGTCAACCTGCTGACCGCACCGCTCTTCAGCCTCTTTTTCCTGGCCATCTTCATCCGCTGGGCTACGTCGCTCGGTGCGCTGGCGGGCGCCGCTTCGGGCATCTTTGTCACGGTGCTGATCAACTACTGGCGCGAACTCTTCACCGGCCTGAATCAATTGTTCGATCTCCACCTGCGCACAGAGCCAGTCATCAGTTTCCTCTGGGGCACACCCTTAAGCCTCTGCATCGCCATCCTGGTCGGCATGCTTGCGAGTCTCCTTCCCTTCGGGCCCACTGCCGCCCAGCGACTGACCGCCCGGCCGACGCGCGAGTGAACGCCGGATCCATCCACCCGTTTCCACCCTCTTTCCCTCTTCGTTTATCTTTCCCTGCTTTCACCCAAACGCGCAAGATCATCATCTCGTGCGCGGCTTCGGCGCCGGTAAAGGGTGCCCCGCGTATCCTTTCGACTCGAATCGGGCTCAAGGATTGAAGTTCACCAAACGGGTGGGCGCCCGAGGCCGCCGCCCAGCATCGCCCCGCAGGGCTGTGCAGCCTCAATCGCAAAAAGAAACCTTCTTACAGGCTACCGCATATTGTCATATCCAAACGCCATAGGGCGAAAGGACGGGCTCGCACGAGGATTGCAAAGGCTCCATGTTTCGGCGAATCCCTTGTTCACGTTTTGCCCCGGTGTGAGGCTATCCCGTTTATTTTTGGCCATCCGCCGCCTTCACCATGAGTTCGGTTCGCTTTATCCGATAAACGGCATCGGATCGATGCTGGCCCCGATCCTCGCCGGCGATGCAATAGACATATTCGCCGTCGAGGATCAACCCAACCAGGGCCGCGCGATAAGGCAACGGCGGCGCAGGCAGGTATCGGTCAGTCACCAGATCGTAGATCATGGCGGCGTCTGTAAACCCCTCAGGGTCGTCCCTCGCGCCGCCAGCGAGGTAGACGTGGCGGTCGTCCAGTCGCACCGCAGTGAGCGCTCGCGCGGCATGGATCATTGGTCGCAGGTCGCGCCATTGGTTTCGCGTCACGGAAAAAGCGTGGGCCCCGGTGAGATTCACCACCTTGCCATTCGCCGCGTCGAACCGGCAGCCGCCAAAAACCAGCAACTCGTCACCAACCACCACGGCCGAACCAATACCAAAAGCCGGCTCCGGATACGGCGGCAGCGCACGCTGTTCACCGGTGCGCACGTCCCAGGCGAAGGC
>DAORVZ010000178.1:0-5094 GCA_035434005.1 Lacunisphaera sp. | reverse complement strand
GGACCATGCGCACTGGCCGGATCCCTCGCGAACGCGACCAGAACCTCGCGCGTGCGCCTGCAGCGTCCTGCCACACGGGGGTTCTTCAGCACAACCGCCGCCGATCCGCTGGACATCCACGGGAAAGCCACACAGCCCTTCACGCCGACGAGTTCGAGGTTCCCATGGTTCGATTTTAGCGGGATCAACCCGACGCGCACGAATGCGCACGCCAAGGTGATCGCCTGGATGAGACCGGGGAAACGGTGGTCGGCCATGATGCCCGCCGCCACGACAGTGATAGACCAGCTGGCACTGCCGACCTCGTAACCGGCCGCTGCATCCCACAAGGCGGGTGCCTTCAAATCCTCCGCATACCAGAACCGCCGGTAGCTGGTCTCGCCCGTGGCCTTGAACGGCTGGTCCGCCTCGGCCAGATAATCCGGGCGCGAGCCGTTGATCGGAATCAGCAGCAGGCTGCGGTCCGACGCCGCGGCCAGCACGGATCCCAGGCAGAGGAGGCAGGCAAGCACGCGGGGGATTCTCATGCGGCAGCAGTCCGGGGCCGTTCCGGGCGCACCATGGTCCAGAGGATGACCACGGCGATCGGATGCAACAGGGCCATGACTCCGAACACCCGGGCCGGCCCAAGTGTCGACAGCATTTCGCCGACAAAACCGTTGAACACGACAGCGCCAGCGGCGCCAAAACCGCCTGCGATGCCCAGCACGCTCGCGGCATTCCGCGAGGGGAAGGCCTCGGCGATGACCACGCTCAGGCTGAACAGCCAACTCAGGCACGCCGCCGCCACCAGACTGAAGATCGCCAGCGTCGCTGCGGGGTGCGGCAGGTGCGGGGTGAGCACACACAGCGGCGCTAGGCAGGCCACCGTCGTGAGCATTTTCTTGCGCGCCAGCAGGGGCTCTGTGCCGCGGCGCACCATGCGATCCGACCAAGCCGCGCTGCCGATGCCACCCAAATCGGCCACGAGGAAGGGAATCCAGCCGACCATGCCCACCTGGGCCAGCGTCAGACCCGAGGTTTCCTGCAAGTAGCCCGGCAACCAAAACAGGCAGAAATACCAGACGGGATCGCTGATAAATCGGATCGCCAGAATGCCCCATAGGGTGCGAGTCCGCCAGAGTTGCGGCCAGCTGAAGGCCGCGACTGCGGTGCCGTCAGGAGCAGTCGAACCTGACTGCGCCAATATCTCGGGCGGCGGTTCCCGGTAGATCGTGGCCCACAGCGCGGCGACAAGCAGTCCCAGCAAACCGGGCACGAGGAACGCCATGTGCCAGTTGAACGTCAGCGCCAGCCAAGCCACCAATGGCGGCGCAATGATGGCACCGAAGGTGCCGCCTGCGGCGCAAATACTGTTCGCTGTGGCCCGCAACGATCCCGGAAACCAGGTGGTCACGACGCGCAATTGCGCCGGAAAGGCCGTCGGCTCGCTCAGGCCCAGCAAACCGCGAAAAAACGCGAAAGCGCCGAACCCACGCGTCAAGCCAGCACCGATGCACGCCGTAGACCAACTGAGGATGCCGGCGATCATCACGAGCCGCGGGCCGAAGCGATCGACCAACCAACCGGAGATCGGATACATCAGTGCATAGCTGACTGTAAACACATTCACCAAAAGGGCGTAGCCACGATCATCGAAACCGAATTCACCCTTAAGGACCGGTTTGAGGATAGAGAGGATCTGGCGGTCGACGTAGTTCAACAGGATCGCGCCGAAGATGATCGCGAGGATAAACCAGCGTCGACGATAGGGCGACTCGAGAAACTTCATGCGGGATCAGGATAAAAGTTCATTACAGGTTAGTTGCCGCGCCGCCACCGCCGGGGAGCGGCAAAGCGTGGGAACGACCTGAAAATAGCCCAGCCATCCGGAGCAGGTCGGCGGCGGCAGGAAGGTTTGACGACCGGGTGGTGTCAGCTCCGGGCTTAAACGCATAGGTCACAGCCAGACGGTAATAGCGGTCACGGGTGATACCGGCAGCGGTCTCGTTGCTACTGGAATAGACAGCGGAATTGTCAGGAAATCTAGGCCGATCCTGCCCATCGTATCGCTGAGCTCGACTGCCACGGTATCCGCGTTGAGCTTCTCGTCGATCCCGACCACAGAAGCAGGTTGTTCGGTGATCGGCACCGCGATGATCGAGGCACGCATCGAGGAAGTGGTCACGTAACCACGGTTGGCTATCGCCAAAACATCGTATTTCGACAATTCCACCACCTCGAAGGCGGGCTCGGTCGTCTGACCTGACATTGAGGCTGCAAGCAAAACCGAGGCAGCCGCGAGAAACGTGAACGATCGGGGTATTCTCATGCGGGGTTCAGGGGTTAGTTTTCGGGTTGAAATCAGAAACTCGGGACGGAGTGTGGAATTGCAGCCGGGCCTCCCACGATATTGGCTGGAAAGGGGCTGGAGACAATCGTCTGTATATTTATTCCGTATTGTTATACTTAACGAACGAAACACGTCAGATCATGTCAAGCGCCTTTCCCGTCTGTCGGCTGCCCTGGACCGCGGCGCGAGGTCGCGGAAATCAGTCCAGAGCCCCGAACAAAAACACGCCACCACCGCCCCTCTGCCGACTGGGTCGTGCCTTGACATCTAACCGTGACGCGAATGTAACAATAAGATTCTTATGCCGAATTTATATTCTGAGGATCGGCTTCGCTTGGCTGCCCGGCTCTATTACATTGATGGCCTCGGACAGAGCGACGTAGCCAAATTCGTGAAAGTGTCGCAAGCCAAGGTTTCGCGATTGCTGGCCTTGGCGCGCGAGCGCGGCATCGTGCGCATCACCGTCGCCGACTACGAACCCCGGCATACCGAGTTGGAGGCGCAGATCCGATCGCGGCTAGGCTTGTCCACCGTCGTCGTCATCAAGGCTTTCGAAGGCCTAGCCGAGAGCGACCTGCGCAAGGCCGTCGGCCACTTTGCCTCAGAGGCGCTGAACACGCTGATCAAACCCGGGGATATCGTGGCTCTCGCCGGTGGTCGCACCATTTACGAACTCGTGCAACACCTGCCCGAGCCGCGCAACAAGGCCCTCACTGTCGTGCAGGCCATGGGCAGCGTCGATTCCAGCGTCAGTTCTTTTGACGCCCAGGAAATCGGCCGCGTCGTCGCGCAGCGCCTCGGCGGCAGCTTCCTCGCGCTCAACGCCCCAGCCTACATTCCGGAAAAGCGCACGCGCGACGCCCTGCTCAAGCTGCCCCAGGTGCGTTCTGTGCATGACCACCTGGGACGGGCGCAGGTTGCGATCGTCGGTCTGGGCACGCTGGAGAATTCCGTCTTTGTGGAACGCGGCGCCCTCGGCCCCGAGGCCGTGGCCGAACTGCGCGAGGCCGGGGCCGTCGGTGAGATCTGCGGCCGTTTCTTCGACCGCAACGGCGCGGAGTGCGACACACTGTGGCGCGACCAGGTGATGAGCGTCGAAGCGGAGCAGCTGCGGAAAATTCCCCAGGTGATCGGCGTGGTCTCGGGCAACGACCGGTCCGCCTCCATCGCCGCTGCCATCCGTGGCAAGCTGCTCAAGGGGTTGGTTATCGACGAGACCGGCGCAGCCGCGCTGCTCGCCGCCACCACCCCCGTCTCCCGGCCCAAGGTAAAGTCCAAGAAGAAGTAGCCTCCTTGCGTCTCATACGGACGGGCGGAACGTCCGAACCGTGAACATCCGGCAAAACCAGTGGAGCCACTCGTGCCACCAGGGACGAATTAGCCCGATCCTTCATCTCCCCTCCCGGACATGACGACCGCTCAGTTGAACTTCATTTCGAACTCATTCCGCGCGTCCCTCTTCCAGGCAAACTGTCTGGTCGTGGGCGACGCGGCGAAGAATGGCGAAAACGTCCGCAGTTTCACGGTTTTGCCATCCGGATGAAATTCCAGAATGCGGAGCCAGCCGTCCCCGCCGTTGCCGGACCGTCCTCCGCCACCCATGCTTTGGGCGTCGAAGAGCACCTGATGCACGGGTTTGCCCGCCGCATTGGCGTCCTGACGGTAACCCTCCCCCGAGATATGGCCGCAGAGAACCAACTCGATGTTGGCCGCGGGTCGCACGAGCTTCTCCCAGAGTTGCACCCCGGTGTTGGCCTGCGGCAGCAGGATCCGCGGTGATTTTTGGATCTGATCGTTGATGTTATACGGCTCCCAATAAAGCCACCGGACCGGTTCCGGGCCGGTGTGCTGATCCTTGGCGTTCAGATAGGCATGGGTGATGAGGACAATCCGGTGCTTTTTATACTGCTCGAGCTCTGAGATCTTTTTGGCCCATTCGACGATCGAGTCCCGCGGTGCGTATTCGACGGTGAGAAACAGGTAGTCCTGGCCGTTCAGGCTTTTGAGTTCGCAGGCCGAGTTTTCCAGCGTCGGCCTCCCCTGCTCATTGCGGTTGTTCTGCACCAGCACCTTTTGGTTCAGCGGGTTTCGCTCCGTCGTGACGAACTCGCTGTAGCGCGAACTGCGGTTTCCCCGGGCGTCGATGCTGTAGTCGTGGTTGCCGGTGGCGGCGATATACGGCGTCTTCCCATCCAGTTTCGCAAGGGCCCGCGAGACCGCCTCCCACTGCTGCTGGGTGGTCTGATTGCCGTCGTAGTCATTGATGATCTTCTCGTTGTTGTGCACAAGGTCACCCACGATTACGACCATCTTGACGTTCAGGGGCTCGATGTTCTCCTCGATCCACGCCATCATCAGGTCGAGGATGGGCTGATTACGGCCCCATTTCACATAGTTCTGGATGTCGGGCACCATGATCAACGACCACGAGCCTTTGTGCTCCAGCACCGGCTTCTCGTCGCCGGCTTCCTGTGCCAAGGCCGTGACGGCCACAGACAGGGTTGCAACCAGACAGATGACCAGAAGATGGAGTTTTTTCTTCATGAGTATTGATGGCGGCGGTCACCCGATGGGAGGGGCATCGCCAGAGTTTTGTCACGATGTCATAAGCAGGGGACCAAATTCATCACCGACGAACTGACCGCCGCATCCCGCAGGATGCGCGTGATACAGTCCGTCTGGGGTTGATTGTCGCAGTGATGGTGGGCGTTGGGGATCTTCGCCACTGGCATCATGCCCGCGGCCGCGGTGTGGGTGGTTCA
>DAORVZ010000177.1:0-5110 GCA_035434005.1 Lacunisphaera sp. | reverse complement strand
AACTAGAGCCGGAGAACGACGACGATTACGACATCGACTGGACCCTCGAGCCTCGCGCCAAGAAGATCCTCGCCGGCCTCGGCTTCCGCGAGGACGACCACACCAAGCAGGCCAAGTCCTTCTCCGGCGGCTGGGTCATGCGCGCCCACCTCGCCCGCCTCCTCGTCAGCGAGCCTGCGCTCCTCCTGCTCGACGAGCCGACCAACCACCTCGATCTCGAGGCGCTGCTCTGGTTCCAGGACTACCTCACGCGCTACCCGGGCGGGCTCGTCATCATCTCCCACGACCGCGAGTTCCTGAACACGCTCTGCAACGGCATCCTCGAGCTGAAGAGCGGCACGCTCAACAAATACACGGGCAACTACGACGACTACCTGAACGAGAAGGACGCCCGCAAGGAGCAGCAGCAGGCGCTCTTCAAGAACCAGCAGCGCGAGATCGCGCACCTGCAGAAATTCGTGGACCGCTTCGGTGCCAAGGCCTCGATGGCCTCCCGCGCCAAGTCCAAGGAAAAGCAGATCGAGCGCCTCAAGGACGTCGCCGTTGAGGAACCGTGGGAGGACCTCAAGAAGATCAATTTCCGCTTCCCGCAGCCGCCGCGCTCCGGCCTGAAGGTCATGAACCTCGAGCACGTGCAGCAGGCCTACGGGGACCATGTCGTTTACCAGGACCTCAACTTCGAGGTGGAGCGCGGCCAGAAGATCGTGCTGGTCGGCCCCAACGGCGCCGGCAAGTCCACGCTGCTCAAGATCCTGGCGGACGTCATCCCGATACAGGGTGGCGAGCGCAACCTTGGCAGCAACGTCATCTCCGGCTACTTCGCGCAGAACCGCGGCGACAACGTGAAACTCGACCTCACCGTGCTCGAGAACGTGATGGAGCTGCGCACGAACGAGAACCAGCTCACCGAGCAGCAGGCCCGCGCCGTGCTCGGCGGCTTCCTCTTCCGCAAGGACGCCGTCTTCAAGAAGGCCGCCGTCCTCTCCGGCGGCGAGAAGTCCCGCCTCGCGCTGGCCCGCCTGCTCGTCAACCCGCCCAACCTGCTGCTGATGGACGAGCCGACCACGCACCTCGACATCCCCTCGATCGACGCGCTCGTCAACGCCCTCAAGAACTACGAGGGCACGCTGCTCTTCATCAGCCACGACGTGTATTTCATCCGCACGCTCGCGCAGACAGTCCTGCATGTGCACAGTGGCCGGCTCACCCCCTACGCCGGCAATTACGACTACTACCTCGAGAAATCCAAGGCCGCCAACGCCCGCGCCGCCCTCACCGCCGGCTTCACCGACGCCCGCCCGGTGCAGAAAACCGAGGTCGGAGGGCAGAAGTCAGCCAACCCCAAGACACCGGCCTCAAGCCCCAAGCCTTCCGCTTCCGAGCTGAAGAAACTCCGCACCGAGGTCCGCCACCTCGAGGAGAAGGTTTCCCAGCTCGAGGCGAAGCAGAACGAGCTGACCGCCCAGCTCGAAGCACCCGAGACCTACACCTCCGGCAAGGCCCAGCACCTGAACCGCGAGCTCTCCGTGGTCGTGGACCAGTTGCAGGCCGCGACGACCGCCTGGGAAACCGCTGCCGCCAAGCTCACCTCGTTGGAGTCGGCGTAGCCCAGGCCTCGACCACGATTCCGAATATCTGCCGGCGTTCAGCGAGCGCCGTTGCAGGACGACCGGAACGCCACCCCTCTCAGCCAGCCGCCTTGGCTTTTTTGGATCTGAGCAGGTTGCGCGCGGCGCGGATCGGATCCGAGACGAACGTCACGGCCGGCTCGGGGTGGACGGCGGGGGCGGCTTCGACGGCGGCGAGCTCCTGCTCGCGGGCCTTCACCCAGGATTCGCGCTGGACGAGTTGCTGCTCCCGTTGCGTCAGCCGGTCCTCGCGCTCCTTGAAGGCGAGGCGGTCGTCGGTCAGCCCCCGGCGGGCGGCCTCTAGGAGGGCGTGGGCGCGGTTGTGTTTGTCCCACTCCGCGTCGAGGGCCTGCTGGCTGTCGGGCCCGGTGGCCAGGTAATTCTGGTTGCTGCGCGGGGCCGGGTGAGCCGGGTTTTGCTGGGCGTGCTGCATCAGCAGGCGCAGGCGTTGCTCGTATTCCTTCAGGCTGGTCTCTTGCTGCTGCATGGCCGCGATGTCGGTGGTCAACTGCGCGCGCAGTTTCTCCAGATGGGCGGCTTCGTGGGCGGTGGTGGAGGCGGCGGGTGTGTTCATGGTGGTTGGAGCGGTGAGCCTGCACCCTAGCATCACAGTCGCGCGCTGCCTAGAGGCCCAGGGCCTATTTACCCGAGGTTTACCCCTGATGGATCGGCTTTTACGGAATTGTAAAAGACGGGATGCGGCGGTGAAACTTTTTTAACCAAGCCGCGAAATGGCCGCAGTGCTGTCGCGGGTTGGCACGCTCCCACCGATCGCTGGTGCGCCGCCCAGCGCCGGCCGATTCACGCCCGGAACATCACGTCCTCGCGGTTGAACATCCTCACGCACAGCGCGAGCGCCGCCGCCGCATAGACGCAGGTCGATCCGAAGATGAGCGCGATGTAGTGCCAGTGCCATACTCCGGACAGCATCTCCTTGCAGACCAGCGAGAGGTTGAGGATCGGGATGAGCGCGGTCTTCGCCGTGAGCTCGATGCCGGGCAGCATGCCCATCATCGCGGGCATGATCACCACGATGATCAGGGGCGACACATAGCTCTGCGCCTCCTTGTAGCTCTTGGCGTAAAGCGAGATCGTGAGCAGCAGCGCCGCGAAGAGCATCGCGACCGGCGCGATCATGGCGAAGACCCCGAAGATGCCGAGTGGGTCGATCGAGGGCATCATGCCCGCCGCCGCCTGGCCCGCAGCCACGGTCTTGGCTCCGCCCGTGAAGAAGCTGCCGCCGAGAGCGAAGCTGACGCCCGTGGAGAGCAGCGTCAGGCACATCGTGGCGATGGAGGCCGTCATCACCATGAGGAATTTGCCGAGGACGATGTTCACGCGGTGCACCGGGCTGCACAGCAGGGTCTCCATCGTGCCACGCTCCTTCTCGCCCGCCGTGAGGTCGATGGCGGGATACATGGCGCCGGTGAAGCAGAGGATGATGATGATGTAGGGGATCAGGCCGCCGATGAGATTGCCGCCCACCTTCTCGGGAGGGGCGACATTCTGCCGCTTCACCTCAAAGGGCTTCACGACATCCGCCGGCAGGCCGCGGTCGGTGAGGCGGTTCTCGACCGTCTTCTCCCGGAGGTCCCGGAAGAAACGCTCGACCGCGCTCGTCCCGATGCCCGATTTCATCTCCCCTTCATAATGGTAGAGCGTGACGGTCTGGGGCGTCCCGGCTTTCAGCGTCGCCTCGAAACCCGCGGGGATATCCACCGCGAGGCGGATCTTTTTCTCGGAGACAAGCTGCTTGTAGTCTCCACCGGGCGCGACGAGTCGGAAGCGCTTGTCCGCCTTGAGCGCGGCCACGACGCCGGGGGAATCCTCCCCACCGAGGATCACGATGGGCGAGGCCTCGTCGCGCGCGGTCTTGATGACCTTGGTCATGATCGCGCCGACGCCAAAAATGAGGAGCGGCATGACAAGAGTCGGGATGACGATCATCGAGATCAGCGTGCGGCGGTCGCGCAGCGAATCCCTCAGCTCCTTGAAATAGATAGTGACGATATGGTGCCAGTTCATGGTGGGGTCCTCAGTTTTTCAGCGCGGCCATGAGTGCCGCCTCGCCGCCGACGGCTTGGACGAAGATTTCCTCCATATCCTGCTCGCCAAACCGGGCCTGGAGCCCCGCCAGCGTGCCCTCGGCGACGAGCTTGCCGCCGTGGATGATGCCGATGACGTCGCACAGTTTCTCCACCTCGCTCATGACGTGCGTGGAGTAGATGACGGTCTTGCCGCGGTCCCGGCACTGGCGCACGAACTTGACGATGGCGCGGGCCGTCATGACATCGAGGCCGAGGGTTGGCTCGTCGAAGATCATCACCGCCGGATCGTGGATGAGGGTGCGGGCGATGGAGGTCTTCTGCTTCATGCCGGTGGAGAACTTGTCGCAACGCCGGTCGAGGAACTCGTGCATGTCGAGCTCGTCGGCGAGCTGCTGGATACGCGCCTGGATGGCCGCCTCCCCCAGCCCGTTGAGCTCGCCGAAATAGGTGATCATCTCGCGGGCGGTGAGCCGGCCGTAGAGCGCGGTGGACGCGGCGAGGAAGCCGACGTTGGCGCGCACCTGCACGCCGGCGGTCGCCACGTCGTGGCCCGCCATGGTGGCCGTGCCGCTGGTGGGCTGCAGCAGCGTAGCGAGCAGGCGGAGCGTGGTGGTCTTGCCCGCACCGTTGGCGCCAAGCAGGCCGTAGATCTGCCCGGGGCGGCAGGTGAAGGACACGTTCTCGACCGCGGTGATAACGCCGCGCTTCTTGTCCTTGAAGGTCTTGGTCAGGTTATGGGCTTCGATCATGACTGGTGGGGTTGGAGAGGAGAAACCACGAATGGACACGAATTCACACGAATCGGAAAATTCCTTCGAGCTCCCGGCGGTCGAATCTCGATTCGTGTCTATTCGTGTTCATTCGTGGTTAAAGGCTCATGCGGTCGCGGAAATCCTGCGCCTGGCGGCGGGAGAGCTCCACCTTCATCCCGCCCTTGAGCTTCACCAGCAGGCCACCGCTAAACCAGGGCTCGATGCCCTCGACCCAGGCGAGGTTGATCACCTGCTTGCGGTTGGCGCGGAAGAATCCCTTGGGGTCGAGCCGTTCCTCCATCGCGGTGAGCGAGCGGAAGAGCTGCGGCTTCTGGTCGTCGAAATACAGGCGGGTGTAGTTGCCCTCGGACTCGAGCAGCCGGAGATTCTTCACCGGCACGAACCAGCAGCGGTCACCCTCGCGCACGAAGACCTTGTCCTCCATCGTCAGTCGGCCGGTCCCGCCGGTGCCGGGCGCTGCGGGCGGCGCGCTCTCCCGGGCGCGCAGCTTCTCCAGCGCGCCGTCGAGCCGGTGGGGATCGACGGGCTTGAGCAGGTAGTCGAGGGCGCTGAACTCGAAGGCCTTCACGGCAAACTCGTCGTAGGCTGTGGTGAAGATCACCAGCGGCAGGGGCGGCTCGAGTTGTTCCAGCAGGCTGAATCCGTCGGCCCCGGGCATCTG
>DAORVZ010000176.1:0-5116 GCA_035434005.1 Lacunisphaera sp. | reverse complement strand
TGATCGACTTGGGCCGGTCGAAGAACCGTCTCGGCGGCTCGATCCTTGCCCAGGTCGTCTCCCAGATGGGCGAGGCCACGCCGGACGTGGACAACGCCACCGACCTCAAGAATTTCTGGAAGGTCATCCAGCAGCTCGGGCGCGACGGCAAGATACTCGCCTACCACGACCGCTCCGACGGCGGCCTTCTGGCGACAGTCACCGAGATGGCCTTCGCCGGCCACACCGGCGTGGACCTCGAGATCCCGCACCTGCACGACCCCTTTGCCGCGCTCTTCAACGAGGAACTCGGCGCCGTGATCCAGATCCGCGAGTCAGACTTCGACGACGTCTACCTCGCCCTGCGCGAGCACGGCCTCAAGGCCTGCGTCTCGCGGATCGGCACGCTGAACCCGCACTTTGCCCTCCGCGTGAAGCAGTCCGGCAAGGAACTGTTCAACGAGAGCCTCGTCACGCTGCGCGGCTGGTGGTCCGACGTCACCCACCGCATCGCCGCGATGCGCGACAACCCGGCCGCCGCCGACCAGGAGCACGCCCTCCGCCTCGACAAGACCGACCCGGGCATGACGCCGAAGATCACCTTCCAGACCAAACCATTTTCACAGGAGACAACGGAGAGAACGGAGAAATCAAAGGTTGTTGATTCCGCCTCTGTTTCCTCGGTTACCTCCTGTAAAAATAATTCCCGCCCTGCCGTCGCGATTCTCCGCGAGCAAGGCGTCAACGGCGAGGTCGAGATGGCCGCCGCGTTCACGCGCGCCGGCTTCAAGGCCGTGGATGTCCACATGACCGACATCCTCAGCGGCCGCGTCAGCCTGAGGGATTTCCGCGGCCTCGCCGCCTGCGGCGGCTTCAGCTACGGCGACGTGCTCGGCGCCGGCGAGGGCTGGGCCAAGAGCGCCCTTTTCCACGACCGTGCCCGGGCCGAGTTCAAAGCCTTCTTCGCCCGCGAGGACACCTTCGGCCTCGGCGTCTGCAACGGCTGCCAGATGATGAGCAACCTCAAGTCGATCATCCCCGGCGCCGATCTCTGGCCCCGCTTCGTGCAGAACCAGTCCGAGCGCTACGAGGGCCGCTCCGTCTGCGTGAAGCTCGAGCCGAGCCCCAGCCTTTTCTTCAGGGGCATGGAAGGCTCGGTCATCCCCATCGCCGTCGCGCACGGCGAGGGCTACACCGAGTTCAAGGATGCCCACGCCGCCCAGGTCTTCAGCGACTCCGGCCTCGTCGCCGGCCGCTTCGTGGACAACCGCCACAACATCACCGAGCACTACCCGCTCAATCCCAACGGCTCGCCCTTTGGCATGACGGCGCTGACGACGACCACCGGCCGTGTCACGATCATGATGCCCCACCCCGAGCGCGTCCACCGCAGCGCCTGCATGAGCTGGTCGCCCAAGGACTGGCCCGAGGACAGCCCTTGGATGCAGATGTTCTACAACGCCCGCGCCTGGGTTGGTTAATCCGGCCGGGCGAAGGATACGATCTGGTTCTGCTCGCGGTGATTGGTCCAGAAATTTGTCCCGTCAAACGCCAGCGCGCGCGCCGCAAACGGGATGCGGGCGATGTCCTCGATCTTCGGCGCGGCTGGGCGCGGATCCACGCGGGTGAGCCAATAGTCCGTGGTCTCCTCCGCATCCGTGGTGACCAGGTAGAAGCAGCCGTCCACGAAAACCTGCCCGCAGATGCCGTGCGGCACCTGGATCACGCGCGTCACCTTCCCGTCCGCGTCGAGGGTCAGCAGCTTTTTCGGATACCACTGGCTCACGGTGAGATTCCGGCCATCCCAACCGAGCTGCGCGCCGCTGTCGTCGGGACAGGGGAGGCCAAAGGTCGGATCAAAGCCCTGCCCCGGCACGCAGCGCCGGATGATGCGGTTGTCCTCGTCCGTCTCGCCGCAGATGGCGCGCAGCTCGGCTCCGACGGCGGCCAGACCCCACGGCGTGCCCGGAGCGGTGATCCGCCAGCCCACCGTCCAGGTCGCGGGATTGATAGCGTGGATGATTTTCGTTTCCCGCGACCCCATCCAGAGGGTCGCGCCGTCCCAGGCGAGCGATTGGGGTTTGGGCCCCGGCGAGGCCAGGCGCTGGAGTTCGCGGATGGTTATCATGCCGGCACGCTGGGCCAAACCCGGGCCGACGGAAACAACCAAACCGCTGGCGCGGAAATTATCGCGGCCACTGTGCTCCCACTCAGAGCACCTTGACGGCGGCAAGCACGAGCCGCTCGAACGCCCCGGCACCCTTCGCGGCGTTTTCCAGCGTGTGTGCATGGGAGAGTTTCTCGTCGGAGAGACCTGCGCCCATGTTGGTGATGCACGACACGCCGGCGACCTTCAGGCCGCAATGGCGGGCGATAAGACAGTCCGGCACGCTCGACATACCGACGGCGTCGCCACCCCACCCCTGCGCCATGCGGATCTCGGCCGGTGTCTCAAAGGACGGCCCGCGGAACGCCACATAAACGCCCTGGTGAAGCGTAATTCCCTGCTGCTGGGCGGCGCCCTTGAGCTTCGCGCCGAGCGCCGGATCCCAGGCGTCGGCCATGGGGAAAAACCGGGGGCCGAAGCTGTCGTCGTTCGGCCCGACCAGCGGGTTGAGGCCGAGGAAATTGATGTGGTCGGTGATCAGCATGAGCTCGCTGACCTTGATGTGCGGCCGTAGGCTGCCAGCGGCGTTCGAGAGGAACAGCGTTTCGACGCCCACAGCCTGCATGGAGCGGATCATTGTCTTCAACGGGTAGGCATCACTCGTCTCGTAGAAATGCTTGCGACCGTTCAGCACGATCACGGGCACGCCGTTGAGTTTGCCGATGATCAACTGGCCCGCGTGACCCGCAACCGTCAGTTCCGGGAAGCCCGGCAGGTCGGCGTAGGCCAGCGCGACTGCGCCTTCGACCTTCGCGGCCAGCCCGCCCAAGCCGGAGCCAAGGATGATGGCGAGCTTGGGTTTCAGTCCCCCTAGCGCGGCGCTGATCTTCGCGGCGGCCTGGCGGACGTTCTCGGCGTGGAGTTGGACATCGTTCATTGGGCCAAGCTCTAGACGAAAACCTCGCCAGGCAAAAGCATGCATTTGTTACCAGTGAAAAACGTTTGTCTCGGCCGCCGGAGAGCAAAGTCTCGCCCCATGAACACCAAACCGGTGGGAATTGTCGGCGGCGGCCTGATGGGCGCCGGGATCGCGACGAAATTCGCCCTCGCGGGCCACGAGGCGCTCGTCCTTGAAGCATCGCCTCAGCGGCGCGCCACCATCCCCGCCGTGATCGAGGGCATCCTGCAGGAACTCCAGGCCGCCGGCGCGGTCAGCGCCGCCGAAAGTGCCGCAGCGCTGGCGCGCATCAGCCTGATCGACGGTTTGCCCGCACTGGCCTCCGCCCCGCTGGTCATCGAGGTCATCCCCGAGGTGCTCGCGGCGAAACAGGAGCTTTACCGGCAGTTGGAGGCCGTGCTCGCCCCCGACGCCCTGCTGGCCAGCAACACCAGCGGCTTTCTGCCCGACGCGCTGAGCGCGGGGCTGGCCCGCCCGGAGCGGTTCCTCATCACGCATTTTTGGAATCCGCCGCACGCCATCCCGCTGGTCGAGATCGTGCCGGGCGCGCGCACGGCACCGGCGGCGCTTGAACAAACCGTCGCCCTGCTGCGCGCCATCGGCGCCGAGCCGGTGGTGCTGCGCAAGGCCGTCCCCGGCTTCATCGGCAACCGCCTGCAATTCGCCGTGCTGCGCGAAGCCCTCCACCTCGTGCAAACCGGCGTGGCCGACGCCGAGACCATCGACACCGTGATGAAGGCGTCGCTCGGTCGGCGCTATGCCATCGCCGGCCCGCTCGAGAGCGCCGACCTCGGCGGCCTCGAGACAATCCTCAAGGTTGGCACGCATCTCCTGCCCGCGATCACCGCCGACGGCAGCGGGCTGGAGTTGCTGCGCGCCCATATCGCCAAGGGCGAAACGGGCGCCGCCAGCGGACAGGGTTTCTACCAGTGGACCGACGAACGGCGCGCGGCCATGCGCCAGAAACGCATCACTTACCAACTCCCAGGGCGGATCCCGCCCGCCAAGGGGGGGTAAAGTTGAGATGGAGCCCGCCGGGCACTGCGCCGGCCGCTATTTTCCGGACCGGTTGCGCGGGTGGTGCTTGGCGTGCTGGTCGAGAAGGCGGGACGACTCCACGGCGGTGTAGATCTGCGTCGTGCCGATGCTGGCGTGACCAAGCATCTCCTGGATGGCGCGGAGATCGGCACCGCCGCCGAGCAGGTGCGTGGCGAAGGAGTGGCGCAACAGGTGCGGCTTCACATTCCTCTCGAGGCCGGCGCGGGCGGCGGCGGACTTGACCATCACCCAGAGGGTTTTGCGCGACATGGCCTTGCCTCGCTCGGTGATGAAGAGTTCGCTGCCGGTCTTCGGTTTCACCAGCCGTGGGCGGCCGGAGGTCAGGTAGGCCTGCACGGCATCGCGGGCCTTGGCACCCAGCGGCACGACGCGCTCCTTGGAGCCTTTGCCGAAGACGCGGACGAAACCATGGTCTAGGTCCACCTGCTGGAGTGTCAGCCCGCAGATTTCACTCGCGCGCAGGCCGCTCGAGTAAACCAGCTCCAGCATGGCCCGGTCGCGAATGGCATAGGCATCGGCGCCGCTCGGGCCGGCAAGGAGCTTCTGCATCTCGCCGGTCGAGAGAGTCTGTGGCAGCTGGCGGCGGGTCTTCGGGCCGGCGAGGAGTTCCGTCGGATCGTCGTCCCGGGCGCGCTCGCGCAGGAGATGGCGGCAGAGCATGCGGACGGCGCTGAGTTTGCGCGCCTGGGAGGAGGCGCTGAAATCCTGGTCGCTCAACCAGTGCAGCCAGGCGGTGAGGTGCTTCGCTGTGACCTGCTTCCAGTTCGCGACACCGTGTCGCTTGAGGAAATGAGCGGCCTGCTTCAGGTCGCTCTCGTAGGATTTGGCGGTGTTGCGCGAAAGGCCGCGCTCCAGTTCCAAATGGCTGAGGTAGCCTTCAATCTCGCCGGCAAAGGCCGCCGGGGCGGGCGGCATGGGCGGCACTTTGGCCGTGGGCCGGGGCTCGCTGCGCTTGTTCACGGCCGGCTCCCGCGGGGAGGCGTCAGTAGCGGCGCGGCCGGCGCGGGCCGGGC
>DAORVZ010000175.1:0-5116 GCA_035434005.1 Lacunisphaera sp. | reverse complement strand
GCGAGGGCTGGAACTGCGCCCAGTAATCCTTGGCGCCGAGCGCATCGATGTGGTTGCGGACCTTGGTGGCGTGCTCGGCGAGCTTGGCGGAGCGGATGTTGTCGTCGGAGGTGTTGACGGCCTCGCGGTAGGCGTCGTTCGGGGCCTTGGCGTCGATGACGATCTGCTGGCCGCCGGGGAGACGGACGATGAGGTCGGGACGGAAGCCGCCGGCGGACTGCTGCTCGGTGAAGTCGCAGTAGCTCGACATGCCGGACATCTCGACGACGCGACGGAGCTGGAGTTCGCCCCAGGTGCCGGCGGTGGTGGTCGAGCGGAGGGCGGTCGTCAGCTTGGCGGCCTCGGCCTGGAGGGAGACCTGCGCGGTGCCGAGGGATTTGAGCTGTTCCGACAACTGGCCGTAGGCGCCGGCGCGGGCCTTTTCGATTTCGCCGATCTTGGCGTCGACCTTTTCGAGGGATTCCTTGAGCGGCTTGACCATGGAGTCGATAGCCTGCTGGCGCTTGCCGAGTTCGTCGGCGGACTGCTGGTGAAGCTTGCCGAAGGATTCGCGGGCGAGTTCTAGAAAAGACTGGTTGTTGGAGCGAAGGGCGTCGGCGGACAATGCCTTGAAGGATTCGAGGAGCTTGGACTGGGCCTCCTTAAGGGCGCCGCGCTCGGCCTCGAGTTCGGTGGCGCGAGCACGGAGGGCGGTCAGCTCGGCGTCGAGCTTGGCCACCTGCTCGGTCGCGAGGCGGGCGCGCTCGGTGGTGGCGGCGGTGCGGGTCTGGGCGATGAACCAGCCGAGGGCGGCGCCGACAAGCAGGGCAAGAAGCGCGATGGCGATTTCCATGACGGCGCAGTCAAGCGCGGAAAGCCATCCCGGGCAAGCTTGCTCCCGAGGGGGCTCAGGCTCGCAGAGCGCCGAATGAGATCTGGATATCCGTGCCCTTGAGGCCCGGGCCGGCCTGCAGGACGCCGCCGTGGAGTCGGAGGATTTCGCGGGCGAGGAAGATGGAGAGGCGGCCCTCGTTGGGGGTCGCGCCCTGCCCGGGCAGGGTGAGGATGCCGTCGAGTTCGAGCCGCTTACCCTCGATGGTGACGACGGCGGTGCGGCTGGTGCCGGACCCGACGGCGCGCATGGTCAGCAACAGGCCGGCGGTGCCCTCGTCCGGCCGGTTGGCGGCCAAGGCGTCGATGATGGCGCTGAAGGCGAAGCGCAGGAGGGTCGGATCAACCGAGAGAACGAGCGACTCTTCGGAGAAGCGGGTGGTGACACTGTTGGCGCTGCCGATCTCGCGCATCAGAGAGTTGAGTTCGACGGTCTCAGCGGCAGGGGAGGCGATTTCGCCCAAGATGCTGGCGTGCTCGGCCAGGAGCTGGAGTTTCGCCACCTCGGAAACGAGAGAGACCTCGGAGGCGAGCGCGGCGGTGCCGTTGGCGGGGAGCGGGGACGCGCTTTGCCGGGAAAGCAACTGGGCAAAGGTAACCAGTGTGACGAGGGGGTTGGACAGCTCGTGGCTGAGGGTGAGGCCGAGATTCCTGAACATGGCGCGGCGATGTTGCTCGTGCTCGGCGCGGATGCGCTCGATCTCGGGGGCCGCCTCTTCCCAGAGGACCCAGACGCCGTCGATTTCGGGCGCGGGGCCGGCGGTAACGCGGTAGCGGTGCGGTGGGCGGGCGGGTTGCACGACGGTCTGCCGCGTGTGCAGGGCCTCACTTGCCACGGCGCGGACCTCGACGGGGAGATCGGCGCTGGCCAGCTCGGTCCGCGTGAGCACCCGAGAACCGGGTAGGTATTTGGCGTGCATGGAGGAGGCTGTCTCAATGCGAGCCAGTTCCTCGAGTTGGGCGCAACGCTCGAGACAGCGTTCGAGCAGGCGGCCGTGTAGGACGGCGCGGAACTTGTCCGCCTCGCGGTAAGCGGCACCGTCGGCGCGCGGGCCGAGGGCCACCCAGCCGAGGAGCTGGCCCGAGGTGTGCAGGGGAATCAGGAGGCGGGCACCCCAACTGTGCAATTGCTGGCGGATGGGGGCGTCGAGAGCGGGATCGTCCGGCCCGGACCACAGCGTAGTGTCGAGGGCCGCCGGGTGGTCTTCGAGCCAGAGTGAGAGGGGATGCCCGGCTTCGCAGCGGTGGGCGTCGTCGTCGGAGACGAAAGCGTCGAACCGGCGGAAGAAAAAGAGAACCTTGCCGGAGCGCAGGACATAGCGGCCGGCGCGGCGGAACTCGTCGAGCAGACGGGCGCGGTTGCCCAGATGGCTGAGCGCGCTTTCGAGGAAATCCCACGATTCGATGGGTTCGGCGGCGACTGGCGGGGACTCGCGGGGAAAAGGCGACTGGCTGTGACGCGAGCGTTCAAGGGTGGTCTGCAGCTGGGAGTTCTTGTCGGCGATATCCTCGAGGAGGCCGACGGTCTCGGCGAGCCGGGTGCGGCTGTCGTCGTAGCTCAGGAAAATCCGGGCGGAGCGATTCTGCCGGGCCTGCTCAAAGGGGAGGCTGTGGGGCTGGCCGATGAGGATCACGAGGGTGCCGGTGCCGCAGGCGAGGCGGGTGCGGGGATCGTTGATGTCGGCGACCCAGACGCGGGCGCCGGGCCGCAGGAGATCGCGCTGCAAATCGGCGGGCCGGGCAAACGTGACGGGCTCGCGCGGGTGGAGTTGGGCCTTCCAAGCGGCTTCGAGACCGGCGTCGGCCGTGGTCAGGATTAGGGTGGCGGGCATGGAAAGGTGATGCGGAAGGTAGCGCCGGGACGTTCGATGTCAGGCACAATGATGGTGGCCTTGTGTTCGTGCAAGATATCCGCGCACACCGCCAGACCGAGGCCCATGCCCTTGGTCTTGGTGGAGACAAAGGGATGGAACAACCGGGCGCGCTGGTCGGCCGGGATGCCCGGGCCGTTATCACTGATCTCGAGGATGACGCTCCCGCCGGGCGAGCTGCGGGTGCGGAGCTCGACGCGGCGGTCGGACTCCTGGGGATCGAGCGCCTGAAAGGCATTAATGAGAAGATTGATGATCACCTGGCGCATGGCGCTGGCGTCGGCCCAGATGGTGTCGGTCGTGGCGTCGTAGGCGGTGAGGAGGTTGATTCGGGCTTCGGCGGCCCGGGTGAGCATGAGGTCAATCGTCTCGCGGGCGACGACATGCAGGGAGATGCGTTCCATCTGATGCCGGCGCGGGTTGGAGAGGTCGAGCAGTTGCTGGGTGAGACTGTCGATTCGGTCCACCTCGGCGGGGATGAGGACATTAAAGCGTCGGCGAAACTCCGGATCCTCGAAGCGGGTGGGGAGGAGGTGTGCAAAGGTCTTGATCGAGACGAGGGGGTTCCGGATCTCATGAGCCAGGCTGGCCCCGAGCAGGCCGATGGTCGCAAGCTGTTCGGACTGGCGGGCCTGCCGGGTGAGGCGGGAGCGGGCCAGGATGTTGTCCATGAACTCGGCGATCTCCTGCACTTGCTGCACCTCGGGGTAGGTGAAGGGGCGGTGATTCACCTTGGTGCCTAGGACGAGAAGCAACGACGGCGCGGGGTTGCCGTGCGGGGCGGTGACGACCAAGCCGAGGTTGAACTCGGTGAGGAACTGGCGGAGGTCGACGAGGCCGGGTTCACTGCGCCGACGCTGGAGGCTTTCCGGTGTTGTCCAACCGGATTGGGCCAGAGCTGCATAGGCCGGGCGATCTTTGGAGAATTCGAGATCGCCGCCGGCAAATATCTCGCCGCTGTCGAATAGAATCCGGGCGTAATCAGCCTGTCCCCAAGCTTGCAGCAGCTCCTCAAACAGGGTCACCAGTTTGTCCGGGCTGGGCTCGCTGCGGGCAGCTTCAGTCATGGCGCGGCGGAGCTCGGCGATGCTCTGCTCCGGCGTGAGGCGGAACCACTCACGAGTCTTGCGCTCGAGGAGGAAGGCGCAGGTGCTGCCTGCGGCGACGGCGATAATGAGGCTGATCACTGGTGGCAGCACGTCTCGCAGGGTGTATTCTACTCCTAGAATACTCAGGCATAGCGCCAAAACCAACGTGAGGCGCTGAAGCACAGAAAGGATGATCTGCCGGGCGTCGAATACGCGATGAACGGTGACAGCCCATGCAGTAAGACCATAAAAAATGACAATAAGCAGCGGGGTTAGCCGAGGCAGGAATCGTAGGTCGAGAAAATTGCCTGCGGTGTTGATGAGTATCGCCAACAGGCAAGCAATGCCGGCATTGAGGATAAGAAACTGTATTTCTAGCCGACGGATTCCGGTTTGCCGACGCCACTGTTTATACGTCTGCAACGTCAGCAATAAATACAAAGCGAAGCTGGTCGCACTGTAGATCGTATAAGTTAAACCACGTGAACGATTCAAGGAGCCCGACTGATCAAAAACAAAAGAGTCCGTGTAACAAAGGCTGGCAAGGCAGCAGCCAAGGAAAACCCAGCCGGCAGCGCGGCGGATAAAGTTCCAGTCGCCAAACGCGGGTGCGAGGATCGACTCCTTCATGAGCCAAATACAAATGGGGAAAAACGATCCTACCGCTGAGGCTGCCCTTACCCAGGGAATCGGGTTGGAATAATACCCCCCCGGGGGTTGGAGGCTGGCATGCATGGCCAAGTATACGCAGATCAGCCAGCCAGCGCTAATGATTGAGAAGAGGATGAACGTCCGGTTGGTGTTCCGATGAGGATTTGCCCAGAAGACGGAAACACCAATGCCCAGCGTCAAGATGGCGGCAGCGAAGATCAGCTCTGACATGCTTTTTCGAGGACGAGGGTCGTGTTGCTACCAGAAAGGCCGTGCGAATTGATGAGCGCAATGCGCGGATGGAGGCGTCGCAGTTGCGTGGAGAGATTCAGCGGGCAGTTGGGATCGGGGGTATCCCAGTTTAGCGTGGGGGGGAGCAAACCATGAATGAGGCTGAGGACAGTGCTGGCGGTTTGAATGGCTCCGGAAGCTCCCAGCGCGGTGCCAAGGGCTCCCTTGATGGAAGTGACCGGAACCTCGGGGAGCTCTGGGCCAAAAAGTTTCTTGATGGCGTAGGCCTCGTGGGCATCGATCTGCTTGTGGCCGGGGCCCCAGGCATTGATGTAGTCCACCTCTTGGGTTCGTCGGCACGCATTGGCGAGGGCTTGGATCATGGACCCGCGGATGCCGGAGCCA
>DAORVZ010000174.1:0-5123 GCA_035434005.1 Lacunisphaera sp. | reverse complement strand
GTTTGCGCCCAGCCGACCGGTGACCACGGGGTGGAGCGGGCTTGGATGCGACAGTGGAAGGCATGGATCAACTGATAGTTTTCCCGCTTCTGAAAGCAAGCGCAGCTTGGGCATTCAAGATCTCTTCGGCAGGAAAAATCCGACCGCGCGGATCGGCCGGGCCTCGCGTTCAGCCGCCGGCCAGTCGAGGGCGTCGAGTGTCTTGGCGGGAAATTTGGACTTTAGGCCGAGCGAATTCTCGCTCCGGTGAGATCCTCCCGCCCCCGGCACACTCCCGCCCTGAATGACACCCACCGGCTTGCCGGTGCCGGCTCAGCCGCGCGCCGCCGCGGGCGCGCGGTCCTCGAGCACCTCGATGCCGTCGAAGATCGTCTGAATGTCGGTGCGGGCGGTGAGTCCGGCCTGCTCCTTCACCTTCGTGATCACCGCCGTGCCCCGGTCGTTCCAGCCGAGCTTGCGGATGTATTCGTTCCAGACCTGCGTCTGGCCGCGGTTCGGCCGCAGGCCCTGGGTGAAGATCCATTCCGCGATCTCCGCGTCCGTGCCGCCCGTCGCCACCCGGGTCTCGATCGCGGCGAACTCGACGCCGAGGAAGCCGCAGATCAGGCCGTCGAGGCCGAAGGACAGGCCGTAGTTGCGCTGGAAATCCTCCGGCAGGCGGCCGGCCAGTTTCAGGCGCATCTTGTCGAGCATGCGGCCGAGGTGGTGCAGGCCGCCGGCGTGCTTGTCGTAGGGGGAGCGGATACCTTCCACAGCGGGCATGGCCGGAGCCTTGCGCCGCGCCGCGCCGTGGCAAGGCCGGAGACCGGGCCCGCGCTCACTCCGTCGCCGCCAGCCCCGGCCAGGTTTTCGCCACGAAGCGCCGCGCCTCCGCCAGCACCACCTGCACGAGCGGCGGGGGCTCGCCGCACCACAGCGCGGCGATCTCGATCGGGGCGAAGCCCTCGAGCGGCAGCACGCGCACATCCGGATGCTTCACCACCTCGGTGGCCCCGAGGCTGACTCCCACGCCGTAGCCGTTGGCCACATAGCGGGTCACGAGTCCCATCGAGCTCGCCTCGATTGTGTGCGGCCAGTCCACCTGCCGCTGCTGCAGCCCGTGTCGGAAATTCCTCATCAGTGGTTCCGTCGGCGGCAGGCCGATGAGCGGCTCGGTGGGTTCGCCATGGATCCACAGCGCGGCAGCGGACTTGAGCCTGGACTTCTTGTGCACCAGCAGCACGAGCGGCAGCCGCAGCAGGCGCTGGCAGCGCAGGCGCGCCGGGGGCCGGTTTTCCAGCGGCACGATGGCGAGGTCGATCTCCCGGTCGAGCAGCCACTGCTCCACCTCGTGCTGGAAGCCCGAGCGCAGGCCGAGCCGCAGCTTCGGTTCGTGGCGGCGCAGTTGCCCGACCACGGCCGGCAGGTAGTCGCGCAGGACGAGTTCCGACGCCCCGATGCGCAACAACGGCGCGGACTGCTGGCGCAGCTTTGCCGCCATCGGCGCGAGGTTCTCGAAGAACGGGCGGATGAAAGCCTGGAGCTCCTCGCCCTCGCGGGTGAGCTTGAACGGCTGGCGCGTGAAGAGCCGGGTGCCGAGGTCCTCCTCGAGGAGCAGGATCTGGCTGCTGATCGCCGGCTGCTGGATGCCGTAGGGCATGTTGCGCACGGCGCGGCTGATGCCGCCGTGGCGGGCCACGTAATAGAACAGTTCCAAGTGGTGGATGTTCATGTGCGCGCCACGCTGCCAGACCCGGTGGCGGAGGCAATGTCGTTCGGCCCCATTGCCCGGCTCAATGGGCGGCATCAGGTTTATCGATTAACGGCCCGCGCGCGGTTTCCGGTATCTTCTGCGGCCATGGAAACCAAGTCCGTCTCGCCCACACCCCGTGTCATCGCCTGCGTGCTGCTCGCCCCTGTGTTCGCCTTCCTGTTTACCGGCTGCCTCTCGCGCTTCGACCGCCGCCGCCACGAAGCCAGCAGTGTCGTCCAGTTTCTCTACCCGGGCAAGGAGCAGCCCTATATCCAGCCCCAGATTCCCACCCTCCGCCTGCCGCTGCGCGTCGGCGTGGCCTTTGTCCCAACCGGCGCCGCTTCGGACCGCGCCTACGCCACACCCAGCCGCATCAGCGAGGCCCAGAAGGCCGACCTGCTCCGCAGCATTGCGAAACAGTTCAGGGAGCTGCCCTTCGTCGAATCCATCGAGATTGTGCCCACGACCTACCTGCGCCCGGGCGGCGGGTTCGCCAACCTTGACCAGCTGCGCGCCCTAATGGGCATCGATGTGGTGGCCCTCGTCGCCTATGATCAGGCCCAGAACACCGGCGACACCGCCTGGAGCCTCGCCTACTGGACCATCGTCGGCGCCTACGTCGTCCCCGGCCAGAAAAACGACACCAGCACCCTGATGGAAACCGTCGTCTACGACATCGCCAGCCGCAGCCTGCTGTTCCGCGCCCCGGGCACGAACACCACCGACGGCCACTCCACCCCGATTCGCACTTCCGAGCAGTTGCGCGCCGACTCCGCCGCCAGTCTAGCCGCCGCAGCGAAAGACATGACCGCCAACCTCGCGCAGGAGCTGGATCTCTTCAAGGTGCGCGCCAAGGAGGAGCCGCAGAGCATCCGCATCGAACACCGCCCCGGCTACACCGGCGGCGGCGCTCTTGGCGCCTCGTTCGCCGCGTTGCTCGGCCTGCTCGCCGCCGCCCGTTTCGCCCGCGCCCGCAAATGAAGGCCCTGCGCCACACGCTTCTGCTGTTCGTCCTGCCCGCCGTCTTGTTCGCGCTGGCTCCGACTGCATTCCTCTATGATCGCGCCGCGATCCTGCAAGGCGAGGGCTGGCGCCTCTGGACCGGCCACTGGGTGCATTTCTCTTTCTCGCACCTGGCCTGGAACCTCGCGGTGTTGCTCGGCGCCGGCACCTGGCTGGAACACTTGCGACCCGGCGCGACTCGGCGCTATGTCTTCATCGCCGCACCGCTCATCAGCCTCGGACTCGTTGTCGGCGCACCGGCCATGCACACCTATGGCGGACTCTCGGGTCTCGCCACGGGTCTCGTGACCCTGCTCGCGCTGATCCAGTTCCGGACCCAACCGGCAGAGCGCAACGGGTGGCTGGCCGTGCTGCTGCTCACCGCCGGCAAGATCGCCGCCGACGCGTTTTCCTCGACGCCAATCTTCAGCCATTTTGAGGGCGGTTCGATTCAGGTCTCCGCCCTCGCGCACCTGCTCGGCGGCTTGTGCGCCTTGCCGGTTTTTCTGTCGATCTCCCCGCCTCTCCGGGCCACGCCTGCGACCGCCGTCCCATGAAATCCGACCGCAATTACCCGCTGCTGCTCGCCGGCCAGTTCCTCGGGGCCTTCGGCGACAACGCCATCCTCGCCGTCATCGTCGGCCAGCTCACCTACCAGGCCCAGGCCGGCGCCATCACCGCCGCCGAACTGCGCACGAGCAACACGCTCTACACCAGCCTGCTCTTTCTGCCCTACGTGCTGCTCGCGCCGCTGGCCGGCTACCTCAACGACCGCTACGCAAAGACCATGTGGCTCACCGGCGGCAACGCGCTGAAGCTCCTCGGCACCGGCCTGTGCGCCCTGAGCGTGTGGTTCGGGCCGGTGTGGCAGGGCGCGGGCTACCTCCTCGTCGGCGTGGGCGCCTGCCTCTACGGCCCGGCCAAATACGGCATCCTCCCCGAGATACTCCCGCGCGAGCGCCTGGTGAAGGCCAACGGCACCGTCGAGCTGCTCACGCTGGTCGCCATCCTCGGCGGCGCGATCGCCGGCTCCGTGCTCGCCGATGTCTGCAAGGACCGCGTGCTCGTTTCTTTCGCCGTGGTGGGTGGCATCTTCGCCGTGGCGACCTGGCTCAACTTGCTCATGGCACCCACCGTCGGCCGCCCCGAGGTTCGCCTCGGCCAAAGCGTGGGCGAATTCGCCGGCCACCTGCGCGACCTGCTGCACTCGCCGCGCCTCAGCCGCGTGCTCATCGGCACCGCGCTCTTCTGGGTCTGCGGCGCCGCGATGAAGATTAATTTCCAGCCCTGGGGGCTGGCGGTGCTGCACCTGCCGGACAACACCCAGATCGCCCTCCTCGGCCTGTGGCTCAGCGTGGGCGTGATGATCGGCAGCCTGCTCGCCGGCCAGTGGCATCAGGTCGGCGACCTGAGCCGCACCCGGCGCTACGGCGGCGCGCTCGCCGGACTGCTCGCGCTGTTGTGGTCGGTCGAGTCGCTCGGTTTCTGGCGCAGCCCGGTGGTCAACCTCGGCCCGCTGCACCTCGTCGTGCCGGTCGTGGCGCTGCTGGTCGCCACCGGCGTTGCCGCCGGCCTTTTCCTCATCCCGCTCAACGCCGCGCTCCAGGCCGAGTCCGCCCCGACGAAGCTCGGCAAGACCATCGCCGCACAGAACCTCTTCGACAACCTCGGCATGTTGCTCGCCGCCGCCGGCGTGTTTGCCGGCGTCAAGGCCGGTCTCAGCTCCAGCGGCATCTTCCTCGGCCTCGCTCTCGGCGTCGCCGCCATCACCGGCTGGATGAAATTCCCGGCCAAACCATCCGCCGCCACCTCCGCTAACTTGTAACGTATTATATTACGAATTTTCCCGCGCCTTCCTCCCATGAAAACGCTCCTCCGCCTCCTCACCCGCGTCTGTTTCCGGTTCCGGGCCTTCAACCCGGAGGTCTTGTCCACGCCAGGCCCGGTGTTGCTTGTGCCCAACCACGTCTCGTGGCTCGACTGGCTCTTCCTCGCCGTGGTCCTCGACGACGACTGGAAATTCGTCACCTCGAGCACGACCGCCCGGACAAGCTGGGTCCTGCACCGGGTCATGGTCAACCGCCGCACCTTTCCCGTCGACAACGCCTCGCCCTACGCCGTGCGTGCCATGGCCGAGCACCTCCAGGCCGGCGGGCGGCTCGTGCTCTTCGCCGAGGGCCGGATCACGCTCACCGGTAGCCTCATGAAGGTCTACGACGGCACCGGCTTCCTTATCCGCCAGTCCGGCGCCAAGGTCATCACCTGCTACCTGCGCGGCGCCGCGCGCGGGCGTTTCGTGCGGCACCACGGCTGGACGCGCTGGCTGCCGCGCGTCACCGCGCACTTCAGCGACGCGCTCACAGCCCCGGAATTTCCCGGTCTCTCCAAC
>DAORVZ010000173.1:0-5127 GCA_035434005.1 Lacunisphaera sp. | reverse complement strand
CTGGGGGACGTGCCTTCAGAAAAGTCGCGGATCCCCGGGACAATTCACCCGGCCTGCCGGAGCCAGCTTGCAGGCGCCGCGCAATCCGTCTTTCTTCACCGCGTGTCCGACCGCCTCGCCGAACTCCAGCACCAGCGCTCACTGGCCCAGCAACAACTATCCTGGTTGGACCGGGAGATCGCCCGGGAAACCGGTGCGCCCCCTCCCGCCGCGAACCCGCCGGCGGTCGTGGCCCGCGCCGCCGCTCCAATCGTCTCCGCCGCCAGCAATCCCACCGCCGAGGAAATACTCGCCCAATACGAAAAGCCCACCGGCAATACGACCCGCGACGTCAAGCGCGGCTGCTATCTCTATTTCATCTTTGCGCTGGGCATGCTCGTGATCAGCGCGGTGAGTGTCTATTTCATCTATACGCGCCTGCGGTAATCGCTTCGGCCGAATGCGGCGCACTTGCTCAACCTGACGCCCTTCGGACAGGAGTCACAACGACCACGCCAGGAGTCCCTGTGCGATCAGGCGGACGGGGTCTCGGGTGCGGTCGCCGGCTCCAGAGACAGCTGCTTTTCTTCGGTCTCGTCCAGCCCCATGTCGGCGTCGCCGGCGGCTCGGGGGACGTTCGACGTCTGCAGCCAGGCGTCAATCTGCCGGGGCGACAGGACGTCGGAGGCCGGCAGCTCGTCGATCGATTTGATGCCGACAAATTCAAGGAAGGCGTCGGTGGTGCCGTATTGGATCGGCCGACCAGGCAGGTCGGCGCGCCCGACGATGTAGACGAGGTCGCGCTCCAGGAGCTTGGTGAGGCCGGCCTCGGCCGACACGCCGCGAATCTGCTCGATCTCGGCGCGCGTCACGGGCTGGCGGTAGGCGATCACAGCCATGGTCTCGAGCGAGGACGGGCTCAATTTGACCGGCGGCGGCTCGTTGCGCAGCAGTCGCACCCAACGGGCGAAGCGCGGATGCGTGACCAGTCGCCAGCCGCTGTGGCCTTCGATCAGCAGGGTCTCGCTGTCGGCCGCATGCAGCTCCGTCGAGATGAGGTCCATAGCCTCGCGGATCTGCGTGGTGGTCACCAGTGTCGGCACGTCACGATAAAACTCATCATCCTCCACCGCCGAGGGCAGCACCGGCTCCTCCGGCTCGGCTGGAGCGAGCCCGACCTGTCCCGGCGTGACCGGAGTCTCGGACTCGCCGTTCAGCGGCAAAGCCGTCGCCTGCTCGTGAAAACGGCTGACGGTCGTTTGGATATCCTTCACCGAAAGCGGTCCATTCGCCGCGAACAGCATCACTTTCAAGACACGTTTGAGATCAAAGGCCATGCAGTAAGCCCTTAGTGATTGTGTCCCCGCCCCGGCCTAGCAATCCCGAAAAGGCGCGCCACACTTGGGCGATTTTCGGGCTAGCCGCCACCGACCCTGCCGAGCTATTCTCAGGCCTATGACCTGGGACCGTTTCAAGTCGCTATACTACACCCACCCGAAGCTCGGCCTGTCGCTCGACGTCAGCCGCATGCCCTTCCCGGATGATTTCCCTGCCTCCATGGAGGCCCGACTCAAGCAGGCCTTCGCTGACATGGCGGCCCTCGAGGCCGGTGCCATCGCCAACCCCGACGAAAAGCGCATGGTCGGTCATTACTGGCTCCGCGCACCCGAGCTGGCCCCGACGGAGGAACTTCGCACGGCCATCACCTCCACGCTCGAGGCCATGAAGACGTTCGTCACGAAGGTGCACAAGGGCCAGCTCACAGCCCCAGGCGGCGCCAAGTTCAAGGAAGTCCTCGTCATCGGCATCGGCGGCTCGGCCCTCGGGCCGCAGTTCGTCAGCCACGCCCTCGGCCGGATCAAGGGCAACCGAGACAAGATTGGCGTCTCCTTCTTCGACAACACCGACCCCGACGGCATCGACTACGTCCTGAAGACCCTCGGCAGCCGCCTGAAGCAGACCCTCGTGATCGTCATCTCGAAGTCCGGCGGCACCGCCGAGACGCGCAACGGCATGCTCGAGGCGCAAGTCGCCTTCAAGGCCGCCGGCCTCGACTATCCGAAGCATTTCGTCGCCGTCACGGGCGAGGGCTCGAAGCTCGACCAGGTCGCCCTGAAGGAAGGCTGGCTCGCCCGCTTCCCGATGTGGGACTGGGTCGGCGGCCGCACCTCCGAACTCTGTGCCGTGGGCCTGCTGCCCGCTGCGCTGCAGGGCATCAAGGTCGACCAGATGCTCGCCGGTGCAGCGGCCATGGACGCGGTTACGCGCAAGAAAACCCTTCGCGACAACCCGGCCGCGTTGCTGGCGCTCATGTGGTATTGGGCCACCGACGGCAAGGGCACCAAGGACATGGTCGTGCTACCCTACAAGGACCGCCTGCTCCTCTTCTCCCGCTACCTACAGCAGCTCGTCATGGAGTCGCTCGGCAAGGAGTTTGACCTCCAGGGCAACGTCGTGAACCAGGGCATCGCAGTCTACGGCAACAAGGGCTCGACCGACCAGCACGCCTACGTGCAGCAGCTCCGTGAGGGCGTGAACAACTTCTTCGTCACCTTCATCGAGGTCCTCAAGGATCGAGGCGCCGACACCTCCCTCGAGGTTGAGCCGGGCGTCACCAGCGGCGACTTCCTGCAGGGCTTCCTGCTCGGCACGCGCGACGCGCTGAGCGAGAAGAACCGCCACTCCATCACCATCACGGTCAACGAGGTTTCGCCGAAAACCATCGGCATGCTGATCGCCCTCTACGAGCGCGCGGTCGGACTATACGCCTCGCTCGTCGGCATCAATGCCTACCATCAGCCCGGCGTCGAGGCCGGCAAAAAGGCCGCCGGTGGCGTCATTGCCCTCAAGCTCAGGATCGCCGCCGCGCTAAAGGCCGCCCCGGGCACCGGCTTCACCGCCGAGGCGCTCGCGGCCAAGCTGGGTGCGCCAGAAAAGACGGAACTCGTCTTCAAGGTCCTCGAGCATCTCGCCGCCAACCCGGGCAGCCAGGTGGTCAAGACCGCGCTGAAGCCCTGGTCCGAGTCGACCTACGCCTGGCAGGCCTGAGAACTGGCCCGGTTGCCATGAAGGCGGGTGTCTATGTCGGCGTCCTCGGCCTGGTGACGGCGGGCGCTTGCGCCGCGCTGTTCCTCGCCCGCCGCACCAACGCCGACCTCGAGGCCCAAGTCACACGCCTGTCCCGCCAGAATGCCGACCTACGCCACGAACTGAAACAAGCCAGCCGGCAGGCGGCCGACATCGGCCAGCGCGCTGTCGAACTGGATTCACAGCTCGGCTCGACCAAGAGCCGCACCACCGCCACCGAAACGAGAAACCAGCAACTGGCCCATGAGCTGAGCGCGCGTGAACAGCGCGAGGTCGCGCTCATGGCCGAGATCGCCGAGCTCCGCCAAAGTGCCGACCTCGGCACCACCACGACACGCGCCCCTGATGCCCTGCCGTCCAGTCCGCCGCCTGCTGCCTCCGTGACGGACTTGGAATCCTTCCGTCGCCGCATCGCCGAGTTGGAGGGGCAGCTCATCGAGTTACTGACCCGTTCGCTGGCTGAGATGCCTGGCCCCGCTGCACCGGCGGCCGAGCCGGCAGCAGCGCGGACGCACCAAGTGGTCCGGGTTGGCGCGGGTGACACCTTTGTTGTGCTCGACTACGGCACCGAGCACGGCGCCAGCCAGCACGCCATTATCCGTTTGCAGCGGGGAACTTCCGAGCTGGCGCAGGTTCAGATCAGCGATGTCCGCCCCCGTTTCTCCCTCGCCCAGGTGCTGCCCGGCACCCTGAAAGGACAGTTGCAGACCGGCGATTTAGTCGTATTCCACCAATAAGCATGCCCTCACCTCGCAAAGCCATTTTTGTGTTCTTGCTGTCCCTCCTCGCGCTCGCCGGCTT
This sequence comes from Lacunisphaera sp., assembly GCA_035434005.1. Lineage (GTDB taxonomy): Bacteria > Verrucomicrobiota > Verrucomicrobiia > Opitutales > Opitutaceae > Lacunisphaera. The sequence continues at coordinate 1,260 of DAORVZ010000173.1, read as the reverse complement.
GACCGGCTGCGGGCCCTCCAAGCAGGACTCCTCGATTCCGTGGAGCCGCCCCGCCGACTGGGAAGGCCGCATCCCCGGCATGGGCAAGTAAGGCCGCGCCCGCGGCCCTTCCGGCGACGTCATGAACACGCCTGCCGACAACCCCTCGCTGGTCCCCCAGCCCGGCCACCTCTATGTTGTGGCCACGCCCATTGGCAACCTCGCCGACCTGACCGACCGCGCGCGCGCGATCCTCGGTGCCGTTGATGTCGTCGCCTGCGAGGACACCCGCACCACCGGCGCGATGCTCACCCGCCTCGGTCTGCACCGCGACCTCACCGCTTATCACGACCACAACGAGGCCGAGGTCGCCGACCGTCTCGCCGAGCAGATTGCCGCCGGCAAATCCGTCGCGGTCGTCAGCGACGCCGGCACTCCCGGCCTGAGCGATCCCGGCTTTCGCATCGTTCGCGCCTGCCGACGCCGCGGCCTGCCGGTTGTCCCCATCCCCGGCGCCAGCGCCCTCGTGGCCGTGCTTAGCGCCAGCGGCCTGCCGACCAACGGTTTTCTTTTTGTCGGCTTCCTTCCGCCCAAGTCGGCCGCGCGCATCGCCTTTCTCCAGAAACACCGCGACTTCGACTACACGCTCGCGCTCTACGAGAGCTGCCACCGCATCGACAAGTTCGCCGCCGAGATCGTCGACGTGCTCGGCGCCGACCGCGTGATCTGCATCGCCAAGGAAGTCACCAAGCTGCACGAGACCTTCCTCACCGGCCTCGCCGGCGACGTCCAGGCGCGCCTTCTCAAAGGCAGCCTCAAGGGCGAGTTCGTCGTGCTGATCGCGCCGAAGGACTTTGTGCCATGAGTCCTGCGGTCGCCGTCGTCGATATCGGCAGCAATTCCATCAAGGTGCTGGTCGCCGCGCGCGACGCCTCTGGAGTCATCACCGAACTCAAGTCCCGGACGATCGACGCGCGCATCAGCGCCGGCATCAGCAAGTCCGAGCCGAAGCTAAGCGAGGAAGGCATGGCCCGCGGCCTGGCCGCCATCCAGGAATTGCTCGCGGACACCAAACCCTTCTCTCCGGCGATAGTCGTCCTCGTCGCCACCAGTGCTGTGCGCGACGCCGGCAACGGCGCAGTCTTCCGCGCCAAGGTTAAGACGGCCACCGGCCACGACATCCGCATCCTCACCGGCGACGAGGAGGCCAATCTCATCGGTCGCGGCCTCACCTGCGACCCGGGGCTTGCCGACCTGAAGGATTTTTATGTCTTCGATCTC
>DAORVZ010000172.1:0-5141 GCA_035434005.1 Lacunisphaera sp. | reverse complement strand
GCCAGGGGAAACAGGGCAATCACGATGGCGAAGAACACCAGCGGGTTGGCCAGCGCGCGGAACGGCTCGTAGGCCCAGCAGGAGAAGGGGAATACCGCCAAACCACCGGAACGGTTCGCCGCCGGCAACTGCGCCTTCTCGGCCGCCACACCCTCGACGGATCCAAGCTTCTCCAGATGCGCCGGCGCCACGAGGGTGACGAGACTGTGATCGGGCTCGATCATCTCGGCCAGTGGAACCATCTCGCCGCGCACGCTGATGCCGGCCTCGATGACGGCGGCGCGATGCGACGGAGCAAGCCGGGTAAGCGTCAACGGGACGCCGATGAAATTGTTCAGGTTCCCAGTCGTCGCAAGCACGTCGGGGCTGCCACCGAGCAGGAGCGCGAGCAGATCCTTGGTCGAGGTCTTGCCTACACTGCCGGTCACGCCGACGACGGTGCCATGGAACTCCCGGCGATGCTCCCGTGCGATACGCTGGAAGGCCCCGAGCGGATCCGCCGTCACGAGTTGGGGCAGCGTCGTGCCACTGACCTCGCGGGCAACGAGCGCGGCGACCGCCCCACCCTGCTGCGCTTCGTTGAGGAAATCGTGACCGTCACGCCGCTCGCTCTTCAACGCGACAAATGCCTGCCCGGCGTTCAGCGTCCGCGTGTCTTGGTTGAATCCCGTGATGGTTTCGCCCGGAATACGGGTCCAAGACCCGCCGGTCCAGGTGGCGAGTTTTTCCGGGGTGAAGGAGGACATGGGCGGAAGCTCAGGCGGGTTGGATTGACTTGATGCCGATCAGCTCGCGCACGACTTGGCGGTCGTCAAACGGGATGATGGTGTCGGCCAATTCCTGGGTGGTCTCGTGGCCTTTGCCGACAATGACCACGCAGTCACCCTCCCGGGCGGTGGCGAGCGCCAGGCTAATGGCGTGGCGCCGATCCTCGACGAAGGAGATTGCATCGGTCGGCATCACGCCGGGCTGCATGTCCGCAAAAATCTGGGCGAGCTTCTCGCCGCGCGGATTGTCGGCCGTGGCCCAGGCATAATCGGCGAATTTCCGCACCACCCCGGTCATCAGCGGACGCTGCGTGCGGTCGCGGTTGCCACCGCACCCGAATACCACGAGCAGCCGGCCCGGCGTGAACGCGCGCAACTGGCCGAGCGTGTGGCGCAATGTGTCGGCGGTGTGCGCGTAGTCCACGAACACCTGACCCGGCTGCCCTGCTCCGACCCGCTCCAGGCGACCCGGGACGCCGCCGAAACTCTTCAGGCGGGCGGCGATGACCGTCAGGTCGCGCCCCAACGCATGGCAGGAGGCGAAGGCCGCCAGCAGATTGTTCACATGGTAGCGGCCGATCAGCGGACTCTCCAACTCCACTGCCCCGCCGGGCCAGACCAGGCGCAGCTTGGTGGATTGGGAAGTCAGCCGGATATGCTCCGCACGCACCGTCGCCCCCGCCGACTCGCCATAGGTGACGACCTTGAAAGACGGTCCCATCCGGCGGCCCAGCCAAGCGGCGAACTCGCCGCCGTGTCCATCGTCCACGTTGACGGCCGCCGCGCGGGGTGCCTGGCCGGTGTTGCCCATCAGCAAACGAGCCTGCGCCTCGAAGCTGGCTTCCCTGGCCGCATGGTCTCCGTCGATGAATCCGGTGAAAGTGGCGACGCCGCAGTTCAGGCCGCGCACACGCTGTTGTTCGAGTGCAGGAGCACTGACTTCCAGCACCGCCTGCCGGCAACCCACATCGCGCATCTGCGCGAGCAGACCGTAGAGATCGAGTGATTCGGGAGTAGTGCGATAAGCCGGCACGGTGCGGGCGCCAAGGTTGTAGTGGACACTGCTGATGAGGCCCACCCGGTGCGCCGGACCCGACAGCAGGTGCTGGGTGAGGCTGGCAACGGTGGTCTTGCCGTAGCGCCCGGTCACAGCGACGAGATCCACGGATTTGTCCGGAAACGCGAAGTAGCGTTGCGCGACCTGCGCAAGCGTGCGGCGCACGTCGCTCACCTGGAGGTAGGTGACGCGCAGGGCGGTGCCGGCCGGGATTTTCTCGCCGACGATGGCGACCGCGCCGCGCTGGATGGCCTCGGCGATGAAGGTGTGTCCGTCCGCCCGGCGGCCCGGCAGGGCAAAAAACAGGTTCCCCGGCTGCACCCGGCGGCTGTCCATGGCCAGACCCGAGATGGGGCGGTCCAGATCCCCTTTGTGCGCGAGGAAATCACCATCGCGAAAATAGTCCCCGAGTTTCGGTGCCGTCTTAAAAATGGACTGCGCCAGGCGCGCGCCCGGCCGCGTGCGCGTCTTGGGCAGGGACCGGAAGGCCGCCACCAGCGGATGGTTCTGGGCGAGATAACCGATCATCGCGCACCTCCGGTCATGGCGAGCAAACTGCGGGCGGCCGGCTGCACCGGCTTGATGTCGAGATATTGCACCAACTGTTCCGCGATGCGGTGAAACGTCGGCGCGGCGACCGCGCGCCCGTAGTTCGACCCGCCGGGCACCCGGGCGTCATCCACGATGACCGTGAGCACGACCTCGGGCCGGCTGGCAGGAAAGAAACCCACGAAGGAGCCGACGTGGTGCGTCGTCACATAGCGGCCGTTGATGATTTTCTGGGTCGTGCCCGTCTTGGCCGCGATCTCGAAGCCCGGCACATCGAAGCCGGCGCCGGTGCCATCCTTGCCGACGACGCCGTGCAACAGCTGCGCGAGCAGCGCGCTGGTGCTGGGCTTGAGCACCTGCCCCACCCGCTCCGGGGCAAAGGTCTGCGTGACCTTGCCGCCGGCTTCGCGGATCTCCTGGATGATCTGCGGCCGGAGCAGCACCCCGCCGTTCGCGACCGCGCTCATCGCCATGTGCATCTGCAGCGGCGTGGCGGCGACGGCGTGGCCCATCGGCATCCGCGTGATCGTCAGGCCGTCCCAGTTTTTCGGAGACGCCAGCATCCCGCGCTCCTCGCCCCCGAGCTGGAAACCGGTGCGCTGGCCGAAGCCGAATTTTTGCGCGTAGTCGTAGAACCGCTGTTCGCCCATCAGCATCGCGAGTTGCGCGGCCCCGCGGTTGCTCGAGTGGCTGACGATCTCGGCCACTGTCAGGCGCCCGAACTCATGGTCCTCCTTCGGCAGCTTCAGGTCGCGGCCCTTGTAGTTGATGAGCGGGTTGCTGCAATCGAAGCCGGTGAGTGGCGTGACCAGCCCCTGGTCGAGCGCGGCCCCGGCGGCCACGATCTTGAAGACAGAGCCCGGCTCGATCTGGTCGGTGATCGCCCGGTTGCGCTGCACGTCCAGCGGCGCCTTGTTGTATTCGTTCAGGTTGAAAGAGGGGTAGTTCGCCATCCCGAGGATGCGGCCCGTCATCGGGTCGCTGACAATGATGGTCGCGAACTTCGGCGAGTATTTCGCGCCGATGGTCTTGAGCTCGTTCTCGATCATGTGCTGCACCACGGAGTCGATGGTCAGCACGACATCATGCCCGTCCTTCTCCGGCACCTCGCGGCTCCGGAACTGGGCCATCTCGCGCCGTGCGCCGTCCTTCTCGGACTCGATCCAGCCATCCTCGCCCTTGAGGTAGAGGTCGAACTTGCTCTCGACGCCGGCGGCAGCGGAGCCCTCCTTGTTGACGAAACCGAGGATATGGGCGGCCAGCTCGTTGCCCGGATAGACCCGGCGGTAAACCCGCTCGGCGGTGAGGCCGCGGATGTTGAGCTCCTCGATCCGGTCATAGGTGGCCTCGCTGATGCCTTCGCGCAGCTTGACCCAGCGATCCTTGGTCAGGCCGTCCACCAGCCCATCCCGCTGGTCGGCTTCCAGTTTGATGGGCCGCATCGCCGGGCTAAAGGCTTTCTCCACGTCGGCTACCGGCAGCGCCAGCAGCCCGGCGAGCGTGACCCGCTTGGTCTGCTCCTCCGCCGACTTCCGGGCGCGACGCGCCGGGTTTTTGTCAGCCGCGAGGTAGTCGGCCAAGGCCCAGGCATCCACCGCCACCGTCATTTCCGAGCGGCTGGTCGCGAGCAGATTGCCCCGGGAGTCGAGAATGGTGCCACGCCGCGCGTGCTCGATGACGATCTGCCGGCGGGCCTTGTCCACGAAACGCAGCAGCTCGTCGCGGTCGACCACCTGCAGATAGACCAGGCGGACGCCCACGGCCATGAAACAGGCGACGACCCCGAGCGAGAGGAGCGTGAGACGGTGGTTGGCGAAACCCTTGGACATCGGTTTAACGGAGCGCTGCGGTCACGTGCCGAAATTCCGGGGCGTGGTCGCCGGCGGGGGCCGAGGCGAGGTTGAAGATCTCGCGGTTGCGCTTGGCCGCGAGGCGCAGCTCGGGGGAACCGTCCACGCGCCGGATCTGGGCTTCCTGCGGCGAGACCAGCCCGAGGCGCATGACCTCGTTTTGGCGGAGCAGGGCGTCGGGATTAACGGCCGCCGCCACGAGGGCGTTCACCTCGTCAAGCCCGCGCTCGGTGCCGGCGATCCGCGCCTCCAGGGCGCGGCTGCGGTTGGCGATCGCGGAAATTTCCTGCCGCACCCACACGGCGCCGAGGCCGAGAGTGCCGGAGAAGACAAGCAGCAGCAGGCTCAGGGCGATGAGCCGGTTGATCGTGGCGTTGGCCGGGGGTGGTCGCATCGTGGGCGCGGAATCAGAGTTTGCGGAGGACTCGCAGCTTGGCGGAGCGGCTGCGGGGGTTGGCGGAAATCTCGGCCTCCGACGGGATGAGCGGCTTGCGCGTCAGCGGGTCGGCGAGCTTGGTGCGGAGCTGCTGCGGCGTGGCGTCGTTGGCATCCACCGGCTGGCCGCACATGGCGCGGAAGAACTGCTTCACGGGCCGGTCCTCGAGGGAATGGAAGCTGATGACGGCCAGCACGCCGCCGGGCGCGAGCTTGGCGAAGGCGGCGGGCAGCGCGCGCTCGATGGCGCCGATCTCGTCGTTGACGGCGATGCGGATGCCTTGGAAAGCGCGGGTGGCGGGATGGATGCGGCTCTCGCGCTTCACCGCAGCCGGGAGGGAATCGACGATGAGCTGGGCGAGCGAACCCGTGCGGGCCAGCGCCCCGGTGCCGCGGGCGGATTCGATGGCCGTGACGACGCGGCGCCAATTCTGCTCCTCCCCGAGGTCACGGATGGCGCGGACGAGGGAATCGTGGCTGGCG
>DAORVZ010000171.1:0-5141 GCA_035434005.1 Lacunisphaera sp. | reverse complement strand
GCCAACCGGGCAACAGGCACCCGATACGGTGAACAGCTGACATACGACAGACCCAGTTTGTGACAGAATTTGACGCTGTCAGGGTCGCCGCCGTGCTCGCCGCAGATGCCGAGCTTGATGTCGGGGCGGGTCTGGCGGCCCTTCTCGATCGCGATCTTCATGAGCTGGCCCACGCCGGTCTGGTCGATCGAGGCGAAGGGGTTCTTCTTCATGATCTCGGACTCCTGGTAGGCGCCGAGGAAGGAGCCGGAGTCGTCGCGCGACATGCCGAGGCAGGTCTGCGTGAGGTCATTGGTGCCGAAGCTGAAGAACTCGGCCGTGTGCGCGATCTCGTCGGCGGTGAGGGCACCGCGCGGGATCTCGATCATGGTGCCGACGCTGTAGTTGATCTTCACCTTCTTCTCGGCCTGGACCTTGGCGGCGACCTCGTGGACGAGGGCGACCTGGAGGTCGAGCTCGCGCTTGAAGCCGACGAGCGGGATCATGATCTCGGGCTTGGCCTTGAAGCCGGCCTTCGTCGCATCGGCGGCGGCCTCGAGGACGGCGCGCGCCTGCATGGCGGTGATCTCGGGATACTTGATGCCGAGGCGGCAGCCGCGGAAACCGAGCATCGGGTTGAACTCATGGAGCTCGTGCACGCGGTGCATGATGCGCTCGACCGGGACGTTGAGTTTCCGGGCGAGATCCATCTGGGCCTCCTTGGAGTTCGGGAGGAACTCGTGCAGCGGCGGGTCGAGGAAGCGGATGGTCGCCGGGAAGCCCTTGAGGGCCTTGAAGATTCCGTAGAAGTCGCTGCGCTGGTAGGGCAGGAGCTTGGCCAGGGCGGCCTCGCGGGCGCCGAGGGTGTCGGCGAGGATCATCTCGCGCATGGCGTCGATGCGGTCGCCCTCGAAGAACATGTGCTCCGTGCGGGTGAGGCCGATGCCGACGGCGCCGAACGCGATGGCCTGGGCGGTCTGCTCGGGCGTGTCGGCGTTGGTGCGGACGGAGAGCTTGGTGGCCTGGGCGCACCACTTCATGAGCTGGACGTAGCTCTTGAACTTCTCGGTGGCCTGGGCGGCCTTGTCGCCGTTGATGAGGCCGGCGATGATCTCGGACGGGGCCGTCTTGATCTGGCCGGCGTAGACGGTGCCGGCGGTGCCATCGATCGAGAGGAAGTCGCCCTCGCCGTAGCTATGGCCGGAGACGGTGACGGTCTTCTTTTCGTAGTCGACCTGCAGGGCGGCGGCGCCGCAGACGCAGACCTTGCCCATCTGGCGGGCGACGAGGGCGGCGTGCGAGGAGACACCACCGCGAGCGGTGAGGATGCCCTCGGCGGCGATCATGCCGCGGAGATCCTCGGGGGAGGTCTCGACGCGGACGAGCAGGACCTTCTCGCCCTTCTCGGCGGCTTGCACCGCGCGGTCGGCGTTGAAGTAGATCTTGCCGGTGGCGGCGCCGGGGCCGGCCGGGAGGCCGGTGGCGATGACCTTGGCCTTCCTGACTTCGGCGAGGTCGAAGATCGGGGCGAGCAACTGCTCGAGCTGGTCGGCCGGGTTGCGCATGACGGCCGTCTGCCAGTTGATGAGCTTCTCCTTCACCATATCGATGGAGAACTTGAGCGCGGCGGCGGCGGTGCGTTTGCCGTTGCGCGTCTGGAGCATGAACAGCTTGCCTTCCTGGATCGTGAACTCGATGTCCTGGACGTCCTTGAAGTGCTTCTCGAGGGTCGCGCGAACCTTGAGGAGTTCGGCGTAGGACTTCGGCATCTGGTCCTTCAGCTTGAGGACAGGCTCGGGCGTGCGGACGCCGGCGACGACGTCCTCACCCTGGGCGTTGATCAGGAATTCGCCGTAGAATTCATTGGTGCCGTTGGCGGGGTTGCGGGTGAACGCCACGCCGGAGCCGGAGGTGTCGCCGGTGTTGCCGAAGACCATGGCCTGCACGTTGACGGCGGTGCCCCACTCGGAGGGGATGTTGTATTTGGCGCGGTAGACCTTGGCGCGGTCGTTCATCCAGGAGCCGAACACGGCACCGGCGGCGCCGCGGAGCTGGTCCCAGGGATTGTTCGGGAAGGACTTGCCAGTGCGCTCCTTGACCATGGCCTTGAAGCGCTTGACGAGCTCCTGCTGGTCGGCGGCGGTGAGCTTGGAATCCTCGATGTCGCCGTGGTAACGCTCGTGCTTGAAGGCGTGGATGACGGACTCGAACGGGTCGTGGTCCTCGCCCTCGCGCTTCTGGACGCCGATGACGACATCGCAATACATCTGGATGAAGCGGCGATAGCAGTCCCAAGCGAAGCGCTCATTCTGCGTGGCGCGGACGAGGGCAAGGACGGTCTGGTCGTTAAGGCCGAGATTGAGGATGGTGTCCATCATGCCCGGCATCGAGTCGCGCGCGCCGGAGCGGACGGCGACGAGAAGCGGGGTGCCATCGGTGGCGCCGAACTTCGTGCCCATGATGCGCTCCATGTTCTTCACGCCGGCTTCCATCTGGGCCTGGAGGGAGGCCGGGTAGGTGCGTTTGTTGGCGTAGTAATAGGTGCAGACCTCGGTCGTGATGGTGAAGCCGGGCGGCACCGGCAGGCCGATGCGGGTCATCTCGGCGAGGTTGGCGCCCTTGCCGCCGAGCAGGTTCTTCATGGAGCCGTTGCCGTCGGCCTTGGCGGCGCCCCACGTGTAAACGTATTTGGGGGACTTGGCGCCCGGTGCTTTAGCACGGGCGGCGGTGGATTTCTTGGCGGACTTCTTAGCGGTGGTTTTTTTAGCCATGGGTGGAATGAAAAATAGGGATGGTCATCGGAGCGGGCGCGGGCGGGGGTGTCAATGGCTGAGGCGGGCCGAAACAGGAGGGCGGGGCCAAAACTTCTTGGTCTCAAGATTATGACATGGAGGCGTGACAAGGGGGCGCCTCGCCAGGCAATAACACCAGCCTTGCGGGGCCGGGGGAAACTTGCTTCTAGGTCAGAGCTTGAGCGAGCAACCCCCAGCGGATGAGTATGATGAGGCCGGGACCGGCGACACCGCGCTATCCGCGGTCCGCGAGGCCCCCATCGCCGGCGGCAAGCCCATGGGATTCCTCGAGCATTTGGAGGACCTGCGCGTCACCCTGATCAAGTGCGCGGTGGTCTTCGCGGTCTTCGTGACGGTGATCGCCTACCAGTTGCAGGCGACCTCGGACATCCTGCTGCGGCCGCTGCACCAGGTGCTGGCGGACTACCCTCAGATCAAGGCGGGGCTCGTGACCAACAGCCCGATGGGGGTCTTCTCGGTCATCATCAACCTGTGTCTGATCGGCGGGCTGCTGCTCTCTCTGCCGTTCTGGCTGTTTTTCGTCGGCCAGTTTGTGGCTCCGGCCCTGTCCCGGCGGGAACTGCGGGTGCTGGCCCCCACGGCGCTGGTGGCCTTCCTGCTTTTTCTTGGCGGTGCGGCCTTCGGGTATTTTCTGCTCACGCCGAGCACCATCCGGGTCGCGATCGAGCTGAACGTGGCGCTGGGCTACGAGGTGCTCTGGACTGCCGACCGCTATTACAGCCTGCTGATGTGGATCGTGCTCGGCATGGGCGCGGCGTTCGAGTTTCCGCTGCTGGTGGTGCTCGCAGTCTATATGGGGCTCGTCGAGGTGGCGACCCTGCGCAAATACCGCCGGCACGCCATCATCGTCATCTTTATTATCGCGGCTATCATCACGCCTACGCCTGATCCGTTCAACCAGGCGCTCTTCGCGCTGCCGTTGATTGTGCTCTATGAGGCTGCGATCCTGGTGGCGTCCTTCCTCGGCCAGCGCCGGACGGACGCGGCCAACATCTGAGTGCAGAACCAACCGGGCCGTCATCCTGCCAGAACGAAAGTGACGAAATTTTCAGGTTCCGGCAATCTTCCGGTAATCCTCGGCCGCCTATGATGGCCGTGATGTGCCGACCGCTTTTTCGCCTCCTCCTTTGCCTCGCCCCGCTCGCCGGGCCGCTCCGCGCTGACGCGGCTGACGGCCGGGAAAAAGAAACGCTCGCCGCGGCGGCCGACGCCAAAGTCGTCGGGGCGGTGGCCGGCGTCATCTCCGGAGAAACCATGCAACCCGTCGAGTTCGCCGTCGTGTCCCTGGAGAAACCTGACGGCACCGTCCTGCAGAGCACGGCCTCCGATGCTCAGGGTCGGTTTTCCTTCGGTGCGGTGCCGGCAGGTAGCTACAGGCTCAGCTACCACTCGGTCGGCCTGGACGGCCGGACGACGCCGGCCTTTACGCTCGACGCGAGGCATCCGCGCGCCGACTACCCGGAGCTGACGCTTGCGGGCGATGTCGTGCAGCTGGAGAAAATGCAGGTTCGCACGGCGCAACAGAAGTTCCTGAACTCGATCGACCGCAAGGTCTACAACGTCGGCAAGGAGATCCAGAGCACCGCCGGTTCTGCGGGCGACTTGCTGCAAAACGTGCCCTCGGTCGACGTCGACATCGACGGCAATGTCAGCCTGCGCGGATCCGACAACGTCCTCATCCTCATCAACGGTCGCACCTCCGCCCTCATGGGCCGCAGCCGCGCGGAGGTCTTGCAGCAACTGCCGGCCAGCGAGATCGAGAAGATCGAGGTCATCACGAACCCCTCCGCCAAATACAAGCCAGACGGCACTTCGGGCATCATCAATATCGCCCTCAAGAAAAAGCACGCCGGCGGCCTCTCGGGCACGGTCAACGCCAGCGCCGGCAATCGCGACCGCTCCAACGGCGGCTTCTCGCTCAACTACCATCCCGGCGCCTGGAACATCTTCGCCAGCGGCAGCCTGCGCCAGGACGACCGCCCGCGCGTCGCCAGTGACATCCGCACCATCACCGACCCTGTCACGGGGGGTGTGATCCGCGCCGAGACGCACACGACCGAGAGCTCACGGCCGTTCACCCGCATCGCCCGTGCCGGCGTCGACTTCGCGCCGGACGCCGACAACCAGTTCGGCCTGGCAGCGAGCTACAACCGCCGCACTTTCCGGCGGCACGCGACGGCCCGGAATCTCGTCACCACGGGGGCCGGTGTCGTGACGGGTGACTACGACCGCGAACGCGACGATCCCGAGTATGAGCAGGACCTGGAGTTCTCCGGCACCTACCGGCACACCTTCGACGAGAACCACGAGCTGAACCTCGAGTGGCGCTCCTCCCGAAGCTCCGAGCAG
>DAORVZ010000170.1:0-5160 GCA_035434005.1 Lacunisphaera sp. | reverse complement strand
CCCTGCTCGGAGAAGAAGGTGACGAGTTTCTCGACGTCGGTGATGTGCGGGACGTTGCGGAGGACGACCTTGGCGTCGGTGAGCAGCGTCGCGCAGAGGATGGGCAGGACTGAGTTCTTGTTGCCCGACGGCGTGATGGTGCCGCTCAGAGGTTTGCCGCCGTGGATGATGAGATCGGACATGAAGGAGCTTTAAGCGATCAGCTGTAAGCAATAAGCGTCGGACAAAGAAAAAAGGCGCCCGCGGGAGCGGACGCCTTTGAATCGATTCGCGCACGAGGCGCGGGGCAAGGTTTAAGTGGCTCAGACGCCGCCCTGGCTGCTGCCTTCGGAGCGATAGCCGCCACCGCCGCCGCTGCGACCACGGCCGCCGCGACCGCGGCCACGGCCGCCTTCGCCGCCGCCTTGGTAGCCACCCTGACCACCACCACCCTGACCGCCGCGATTGCGGCCGCCACGGTGACGACGCTGGCCGCCGCCGTCACGGCGATGCTCGCCGTTGGCGCTGGGGGCCGCGGCGGTCTCCGCCGAGGCGGAACCACCGAAGAGGGACTTCAGCCAGCCGAAGAAGCCGCCGGACTGGGCCGGGACTTCCGCGGAGGTCTCCATGGCGCGCGCGGGCGAGCCGTGGATCGGGGCGGAAGGACGCTCGGAACGTTCCGGGCGCTCGCCACGCTCGCGCGGGGCGCCGCCCATGTTGCGCGGGGTCGGCACGTAGGTGTGGCCCGGGCGCACATAGAGGAACTGCGGGGGGATCGAGGCGATGTCGACCGGCTCGTCGGCCGGACGCTCGGCGCGCTCTTCGCGGCGCGGACGCTCCGTGCGGGGCTCGCGCTCGCCGCGGGGCTCGCGGGCGGGTTTGAAGCCCTCGCTCTCCCAAGTCTGGGGGGGCGCGGTCTTTTGCTGGGCGGGTTCGAGGATGTTCAGCTCCGCCGGCTCGTCGTTTTGGACGGAGGCGGCGGGAGCGACGTCCGCCACTGGCGCGGAGTATTCGCGGGCCGGGGCGGGGGTGATGACAACCGGAGCCGGTTCGAAGGGCTTCGGGGCGGGCGCAGTTGCGTCCGGCGTTTCGGCCGGAGCGAACGGGTTCTGGTATTCACGCGGAGCGTTGACGACTTCGATGGCGGTCGGCGTGTATTCAGGGGAAGCCGCGGTTGAGGCGGCGGGACCGGCGGCGGGACGTTTACCGCGGGCGAGGCCGGAGCCGCGGGTGGAGCCGAAGGTAGGGAACGCGGCGTCGGGCGCCGGGGTGGTCGCGGTGGCTTCGGCAGGAGCACCGGACGATTCTGTGGAGGACATGACTAGCTATGTTGTTGGTTGAAAGCGCCTGCCAATAGATTGGCGGCGCGGGTAGTGATGCCAGCCGGAGCTCGGGAATCGTGCTCAACCCCTCGATTTCGCTTGGGGCAGACAGCGGCAATAACGGGCGAACGTCGGTTATTCACCGGGACAGGGCAACCAAATTTTCCCGGGTGGCCGGGCTTGCCAGCCGCCGGGGGGCCTCCCACGCTCCCCGGCCATGGATAAACTTGAGGAGATCTTTCGTATGCAAGATGCGCTGAATAAGCGCATTGGAGTGAATCTGCCCCCGCCGACCGACGAGGAAAAGGCGAAGTGGATTCTTAATTACACCCGCGCCATGCAACAGGAGACGGCCGAGCTGATCGACAGCGTGCCGTGGAAGTGGTGGGCCAAATACCAGAAATTCGACGAGCAGAACGCCAAGGTCGAAGTCGTGGATCTTTTCCACTTCCTAGTGTCGCTGGCGCAGACCCTCGGCATGACGCCCGACGATGTTTATCAGGCTTATCTCAAGAAGAACGCCGTGAACCACCAGCGGCAGGAAAGCGGCTACGTGAAGAAGGACGAGGCCGACTCGAAGCACATTTAGCTCCAAACTATAAGCGGGAAGCTTTAAGCGACAGGCTCAGAGTCTGGGCTTTCGGCTTAAAGCTTATGGCCTATCGCCCAAGTCACACCACGGCCACAAAACTGCCGTTGAACTCGACGGCGGGTTTGCCGCCTCGACCCTCGACGACGGCGGTGAGATCCATGCGGGCCTTTTTGTGGCGTCGCAGATCGCTGGCGAAATCCTTCACGAGAGTCGCGGACGGGCGGACACAGACGGCGCGCAGTGTGCCGGTGACGGGCTGGTGGTAGTGGGCCTCGCTGTGTTTCACGACCACGTGGCCGTCGAGGCCGGCCTCGCGCAGCAGCGTCCACAACACCGCATAGCAGGCGAGGGTGGGCAGCGTGTGGAGCGAACCGCCGAAGGCGGTGCCGAGGTGGTTCTTGTTCGCGTCGAGCGGGGCCTCGAGCACGAGGCGGTGCGCGTTGCTCTCGGCGACGTGCAGGCCCATCGCCTTCGTCAGCGGGATCTTCTCATGCAGGAAGGCCTCGAGACCCTTCGTGGACATGCTTTCGGGAACCAGGTCGCTCATGGGGCCAATACATCGGAGCAGGCTGGCCACAAAAAGCACAAAAGCGCGGAAGATTCAGGGCGGGGTTACAGGAGGTAACGGAGGAAGCGGAGACCGAGGCATCTTTTTGGTCACGGATGAACACGGATCGAGTAGTGAATTGAAAATTCGTTGATTTATCCGTGCCTATCCGTGGCCTCCGTGGATAAACCCTCCATGGATTGTCGATCCACTTGCGGGGCCTGCTGCATCGCTCCGAGCATCTCGTCGCCGATCCCCGGCATGCCGCACGGCAAGCCGGCGGGAATTCCCTGCGCGCAACTGCTGCCGGACTTGCGTTGTGCGCTCTTTGGACAACCAGAGCGTCCGGCGGTCTGCGCGAGCCTGCGGCCGACGGAGGAGATGTGCGGCAGCACCCGCGAAGAAGCACTGACAAGGTTGGTCAGGCTTGAGCGCGAGACGGCGCCGTAGGACGGGACAATGCCCTTGCCCAGTGGGTGGGGTTTGCTTTGGTCGGTTGCCACATGCGTGCAGCCACTGTGACTGCATCTGATGCCCAAATAGTCTCCTGCCCACCTATGTCGCGCTCACGCATCTTTGGACTCTGTGCTATCGTCGGGTTTTATTTCACGGCACTTCCGGGCCGGGGCCAGACGACTTGGAGTGTGAGTGACACGGCCAGCCTGCAGGCCGCCATGTCTAGTGCGGCCACCGGCGACACCATCAGCTTCACGGGCAACATCACGCTGTCCGGCGCGCTGTCGCCGACGGGCAACAACCTGACGATCAACGGCAATGGTTTCACCCTCGACGGCGCCGGCACGTATCAGGGCTTTCAGATCACATCGGGCACGGTGCTGCTCGAAAACCTGACGATCCAGAACGCGGTCGCGCAGGGGCAGAGTGGCGGCAGCAGTGGCGGCAGTGTCGCCGCTGGCGGTGGTGGGGCCGGGTTTGGCGGCGGCCTCTTCGTGGGGAGTGGAGCCAACGTCACGCTCGCGAACATGAGCTTCAGCTCGAATCAAGCTCTGGGCGGCAACGGCGGCAACGGGGTTAGTCTCAGCGGCGCCAGCACTGGCGCTCCCGGCGGCGGCCCCAATGGTGGCGCCGGCGGCGCTTTCGGCGGCAACGGCAGCAACGGCAGCCCGAACGGCAGTGACGGCGGCACGGGCGGCGCCGGTGGCCAGGGAGGTTTTGGGAGTGGCGGTGGTGGCGGCGGTGGCGGCGGCATGGCCGGCAATGGGACTACCGGCACCGGGGGCAACGGCGCTTTCGGCGGCAACGGAGGTGCGGGCGGCTACGGCGGGGGCGGTGGCGGCGTCGGTATCCCCACTCTCGGTGGCGCCGGAGCTGTGCCCGGCATCAGCCGCGCCGGGTTCAGCCATGATAACTACGGCCTCGGCGGCTTCGGCGGCGGTCGTGGTGGCAACAGCCGCGGCTATGCAATCGTTGGCCCGTCTTACACCGGTGACGGGGGTGGTGGGGGCGGCGGGCTCGGTGCCGGAGGTGCCATCTTTGTGCAGTCCGGTGGCTCACTCACCGTGAGCGGCAACCTCGCGATCAATGCGAACACTTCCACTGGCGGCGGCGGTGGAGGTTCAACCGGCACTACGACGATTCAGACCAACGGCGTGGCGGGCGGCGCGGCGGGCGCGGGGATGTTCTTTTCCGGCAGTGGCTCGTTCACCGTCAATCCGACCACGGGCCTGACGCAGACGATCTCCAATTCGATCACCGACGAGGTCGGTTCCGGGCTCGCCGGCGGCACCGGCGTCTGGGGTCTCACCAAGAGCGGGGCCGGCACGCTCATCCTTCACGGCGCCCAGCAATTCACGGGCGCCACCATGGTCTCGGGCGGGGCCTTGGTGGTCAACGGCTCGTCACTGTCGGCCACCACGGTGCAGGGCGGCGGCAGCCTCGGCGGCAGCGGCACGCTGAACGCCCTGGCCACGATCGAGTCGGGCGGCGTGCTCGCGCCGGGCAATTCACCCGGCACGCTCACTTTCGCCAGCGGCCTGACGATCAACGACGGCGCGGCCTTCAGCTTCGAGCTCGGCTCCACGAGCGACCTCATCCTGGTCACGGGTGGGATGCTCACCGGCCCGGCCAGTGCGGCGGGAGCGACCTTCAACCTCGCGGCGGCCGGCGGCTTTGGGGCCGGCACCTACACGCTCATCGACGGCACGGGTGCCGCGCCCAGCGGCTTTGACCTGACGGATTTCACCCTCGGCACCGGCATCAGCGGCTACAATTTTTCATTTGGCCTCACGGGCAATGTGCTCTCGGTCACCGCGACCGCCGTCCCCGAACCAGCCACAAGCGCCCTGATCGTCGGCGCGTGCGTCGTGGGCCTGGCCGGGTTCGCGCGGCGCCGCCGGATCGCGCGCTGAGATCAATCCACAATCTCAAATGCGAGATTTGAGATGCCGGCGCGCGCCGGATCAATGTCCGCCGTCGAGGTCGCCGGGCTTGAGGAGCGGGGCGAAGAGGGCCTTGTTGCTGCCCTTCATGTAGGCTTCCTTGGGCTCGACGGTGCCGTCCTTCACGCGCGCCATGAGGCTGTTGTCCATCGTGATCATGCCCTCCTCCTTGCCGCTCTCGATGATGCCGCGGATGTTGGAGATCTGGCCCATGCGGATCGTGTTCGGCAGCGCCTCATGCTGGAGCAAAATCTCGTGCACGGCGACGCGGCCCTTCGGCACCTTCTTGCAGAGGAGCTGGGCGACGACACCAGCCAAACA
>DAORVZ010000169.1:0-5160 GCA_035434005.1 Lacunisphaera sp. | reverse complement strand
GCGGTCGGCGCGGAGGTCGTAGGTCACGCTCGCGCCGGCGGCGATGACATCGGCCACCTTGGCGAAGGCGGAGATGAGCGAATCGTTGGAGTAGAGTTCAAAGTCGTTTTCCTGCTCGGGCTTCAGCTCCCGGGCGATGCGCATGGCGGTGATGGCCTTCTCGATGGTCTCGTTGTAAACCAGCTGGCTGGCGGCCTGCGTGGCGATGTTCACGGTGACGCGCTCGCTGCCATAGTCGTTCAGGAAGCGGGTGATGGGGATCATCGCGATGTCGTCCTGACTCTGGCCGAACTGGGTGCCCTTTTCCGCAAAGAGGCCGATGACGGTGTAGGTGCGCTCCCGGATCTTGATCATCTTGCCCAGGGGATTCTCGGCCGGAAAGAGCTTCTCGACGATGTGCTGGCCGATGAGGATGACCGGACGGGCCAGTTCGATGTCGTCCGGCGTGAAATTCCGGCCCACGTCGACGCTATACTGGTTGGCGGCGAGAAAATGCTCGTTGGTGCCGCCGAAGGTGAGGCCGGGGGTGCTCTTGCGACCGCCGTAGACCGCCTGGGCCACGCCGTTGCGGTCAAATATTTTCAGGCAGATGACATCGCTGGCACCCTCCATCAGGCGCTGGTAGCGCAGGGCCTGGGCCAGGGTGATGTCGCGCCGCAGGTCGAACTTGCGGCGCTGGGGGCCGTCGCCCCCGCCATTGGCGGGAAACTTGGAAAACTGGAACATGTTCGTCCCGAGGAAACTGAGCCCGGTCTCGATGGACCCGCGCAGGGCTGACACGGCGGTCATGACGCCGATGACGGAGAACACGCCGATGGTGATACCCGACATCGTGAGGAACGAGCGCAGCTTGTTCACGCCGAGGGAGCCCAGGGCCATCTTGAGGATTTCCGAAAAGTTCATGACGAGTGCGGAGCGCGGAGTGCGGAGTGCGGAGTGGACTTGCCGGCGCGCGCAGTCCGGATGGAAGCGACCGCAATGGCGGTGAGTTCACCGGCCTCCGTGTGCAATGCCGCAGTCTTGGTTTCCGGCAGCAAACCCGCTTCTGCGATCAGTTCCAGCCAAAGCGCAGACTCATCCGCCTCTTCTTCCACGATGCCCATTTTGGCGATAAAATCTGCCCGCGATTTTCCACGGCAAGCCGACCGATAGTTGGCGGCAACAGAGGTGGCGGAACGGACAATCTGGCGGCTCAGCACGTCGCCCGGAATAGAACGTGGCATGGCCTCACTCATCCGGATCACGCGCAAGGCGAACTGCTTGGTCCGATGCTTGAGGTTGTCGTGGTTCATGACTTGAAATTCCGCACTCCGCATTACTCATACCGCAGGGCCACCACGGGATCGAGGCGCGAGGCGCCCCAGGCCGGAGCAAAGCCCGAGACAATGCCGGTGAGGACGGACACCAGCATGCTGACCAGCACGAGGTCGGGAGAGAACTCGACCGGGAAGCTCGGCGCCGCCGCGCGGATGCCGAGGAACAGGCCAAAGGCCACCACCATGCCGCCCGCGCCGCCGATGAGGCAGATGGAGACGGCCTCGATCAGGAACTGCATGAGGATGCTGCGTCGGCGGGCCCCGAGCGCCTTGCGGGTGCCGATTTCCTTGGTGCGCTCCTTCACGCTGACGAAGGTGATGTTCATGATGCCGATGGCGCCGACGAAGAGCGACAGGCCCGTGATGAACAGGCCGGCCATCGCGATGCCGGACTTGATCGGATCCAACTGGGCCTTGAACGCCTGCTGCTCATTGAGCTCGAAATTATTGCGCTCGCCCGGCAGCTGGCCGCGCACGCGGCGCATGGCCCCGGTCAGCTCCTCCTTGGCCGCCGCCAGCTGGGTCTTGTCCTTGATCTTGACCCGCAGCTCGGCGCCGCGCCGGGTGCCGTAATATTTCTGAAAGGCCCGCAACGGCACCACCACCTGGTTGTCGAAACTGAAGAGCCCGAGAAACTCACCCTGCTTGGCGAACACCCCGATGACGGTGAAGGGCTGGCCGCCCACCAGCACGGTCTGGTCCAGCGGGGAGCCGAGGGGGAAAAGGGCCTCGGCGACATCATAACCCAGCACAACGACCTGTCGGCTAGAGTTGGCCTCCGTGTCGTTGAAGAGCCGCCCCTCCTTGTATTCGGCCCCGCTGATGCGCGCGTATTCAGCGTTGGTGCCGATGGTGAAGACATTGCCGACCTTGGCATCATCCCTCTTGATCGAGCTGCCGCGCGCAACCACCGGCACGGCGACATCCAACAGGCTGTTCGGCGTGGCCGCGATGATCCGGTTCAGGGCGTCGGCATCGGCCGGCTTCACATTGGGCCGGTTGGCGTAGTTCCACCAGTCCTCCACCCCGCCCCAGGGCCATTTCTGCACGTAGACGACATCGTCGCCGAGCATGGAGAGGCTGTTTTGGAAACCGGTGTCGATGCCGCGAATGGCCGTGCCCATCAGGGTGACGGCCACGATGCCGATGATCACCCCGAGAGCAGTGAGCACCGAACGCATCTTGTTGGCCCGGATTTGAGTCAGCGCGATGCGGAAGGACTCGGTGAATTCGTAGAAGAGCCTCTTCATTTTCGATTCTCGATTCTCGATTTTGGATTCCTGGCCAGGAGCGTCTTGCGCGAAGCGACCATGATGGCGGTCAGCTCATCCGCCTCCCGCAGTAACGGAGCCAGCTTGTCGGCGGGCATCAAGCCATGATCGCCCACGAGTTCCAGCCAGAAGCAGGACTCGTCGGCCTCTTCCTCCACCACGGACAGCTTGGAGATCATTTCTGCCGTCGAGCGGGAACGACAAACCGCGCGGTAATTCGCCCCTATTCCGGTGCCAGAACGCCCCAATTGATTCGCCAGAATCCGGCCGGAGCGGGATTCGGGCAACGAATCAATCAGCTTCAGCACCCGCAGGGCGAAGGCCTTGGTGCGGCGCTTGAGTTCCTGTTCGGTCATGGGGGAGTCGAAAATCGAGAATCGAGAATCGAAAATGGATCAGCCCTGCTTCAGGTCGGATTCGATCAGGCCGTCGCGCAGGCGGACGATGCGCCGGGCATGACGGGCGATGTCCTCCTCGTGGGTGACGACGATGATGGTGTTGCCCTGCTCATACAGATCCTCGAGCAATTGCATGATTTCCTCGCCGGTGCGGGAGTCGAGGTTGCCGGTCGGTTCATCGGCGAGGATGATGGAGGGGTTGTTGACGAGAGCGCGGGCAATGGCCACGCGCTGGCGCTGGCCGCCGGAGAGTTCGTTGGGCTTGTGGCCCATGCGCTCCCCGAGGCCGACATCGTGCAGCGCCTTGATCGCCTTTTCACGGCGTTCTCCGGGCGAATAGCCGGCATAGATGAGGGGCAGCTCGACGTTGGCCAGGGTGCTGGAGCGCGGCAGGAGGTTGAAGGTCTGGAAAACGAAGCCGATCTCGCGATTGCGGATGTCGGCCAGTTCGTCGTCCGTCATGCTGGAGACGTCCTTGCCGGTGAAGTGGTATTTGCCCGTGGTGGGGGTGTCGAGGCAGCCGAGCATGTTCATCATGGTCGACTTGCCGGAGCCGGATGGGCCCATGACGGCGAGGTATTCGTTGCGGCGGACATTCAGAGAAACGCCGCGGAGGGCGTGCACGATCTCCGCGCCCATCTTGTAGAGC
The DNA here is from genome assembly GCA_035434005.1 of Lacunisphaera sp. GTDB lineage: Bacteria > Verrucomicrobiota > Verrucomicrobiia > Opitutales > Opitutaceae > Lacunisphaera. The sequence goes on along the minus strand of DAORVZ010000169.1, from coordinate 1,526 downwards.
TTGGTGACCTGCTCGATCTCGATGACCACGGGACCGGGCGCGCGGTAATTGCGTGGCACGGTGGCGGGAGCGATGGAGGAACTCATGGTGGTGGTTCTGTCGCGGCGGCCTGTGGCCGCCGTCGGCGCTGTGGAGCGCGGCGACAGCTGCGTTACTTGGCGGGGTCCTCTTTCTTGGCCTTTTCGATCATGACCTTGCTGCCGTCCTTGAGCTTGCGGCTGATGGCGGCGTAGCTGCCGGCGACGACCTCCTCGCCGGCCTTGAGGCCGCTCTTGATCTCGATGGAGGTGTTGTCGGCGAGGCCGGTCTCGACGTTCCGCTGCTTGACCGTGTCGCCGGTCTTGACGAAGACGACGCGCTGGAGGTTGTCGCGGTTGCGGCGGGCGTCCTCCTTCTCGTTGACGACTTCCAGATCGTTGCCCGAGCGCTCCTTCGCTTCCTTGGCCTTGGCGGCTTGGACTTCCTCGGCGGTCTTGCCGCCGGCCGCGCGCACCGTGACGCTTTGGATAGGCACGGAGATGACGTTGGCGACGGTCTCGGTCTCGATGTCCACCGTGGCGCTCATGCCCGGGCGGAGCTTCACGTCGCGGTCCTTGATGCGGATCTTGACGAGAAAGTTGGTCACCTCGTCCGAGGCGGAGGCGGCGGCGGACTGGGCGCCGGTGGTGATGGCGGAGCTGCTGATCTCGCCCACCGCGCCGGCGAACTTGCGGCCGGGGAAGGCGTCGACGCTCACGGCGGTCCTGTCGTTCACCTTGACGTTGATGATGTCGTTCTCGTTGACCTTCACGCGGACCTCCATGCTGTCGAGGTCGGCGATGCGCATGATCTCGGTGCCGGCGAAGGAGCCGGTGCCGACGACGCGCTCGCCCACCTCGCTGGTGAGGGAACTGATGCTGCCATCCATCGGCGAATAGATGGTAGTCTTGGCCAGCGAATCGCGGGCCTGGCTGAGGGAGCCTTCGGTCCGGCGGATCTGGGCCAGGGAGGAGTCGAAATCGGCCTTGGCGACGTCGATATTGGTCTTGGCCGAGGTGAAGTCGGCGTCGGAAACGAGCTGTTTGGCGTAAAGTTCCTGGGCCTGCTTGTAATCCTGCTCAGCCTTGTTCAAGCGGGCCTGGCTGAGGACGCTGGCGGCCTTGGCGGAGGCCAGCGCGGCCTCCTGCTGCTCTAACTGGGCCTGGTAGAAGTCGGGCTTGATGCGCACGAGGAGGTCGCCCTTTTTCACGGCCTGGCCCTCGACGACGGGGATTTCGATGAGTTCGCCTGCGACTTCGGGGGAGATCTTGACCTCGACCTCGGGCTGGACCTTGCCGGTCGCGGTGACGAGGTGGGTGATGGTCTTCACGACCGCCTTCTCGGTGGTCACCGGGATGCCGCCATCCTTGTTGCGCGAGGCGGCGAAGACGACGAGCGCGATGATGGCCACCGCCGCCACCCCGAGCAGGATGAACAGTTTGCGATTGGGCTTCTTTTTCTGGGGAGCGACGGGGGTGGCTGGGCTCGTGGGTGCAGGCATGGGGATC
>DAORVZ010000168.1:0-5165 GCA_035434005.1 Lacunisphaera sp. | reverse complement strand
GCGCTCGCGGTCATCTTCCTCCTGATCTTCTTCGCCTTTGGCAGTCTGCGCCAGGCCCTGCTCGTCTTTTCGGGCATCCCGCTCGCCGTCACCGGCGGCGTCTTCGCGCTCTGGCTGCGCGACCTGCCCTTTTCGATCTCCGCCGGCATCGGCTTCATCGCTCTTTCCGGCGTGGCCGTCCTCAACGGCGTCATGCTCGTGAGCTACTTCAACCAGCTCCGCGAACTCGGCCGCTCGGTCCGCGAAGCCACCATCGAAGGCTCGCTCACCCGACTGCGGCCGGTGCTCATGACCGCGCTCGTGGCTTCCCTCGGCTTCCTGCCCATGGCACTCGCCCACGGGGCCGGCGCCGAGGTGCAGCGGCCCCTGGCCACCGTCGTCATCGGCGGCATCGTCAGCGCCACCTTCCTCACCCTCCTGCTCCTGCCCGCGCTCTATGACCGCTTCGAGCGTGATCCCAGCCCCGGCTCGCCGGCGCAACCCACCCCATGATTCTGATTCCCATGAAACACATCCGTCACCTCACCCTCCTGTTCATCGCCACGGTCGCCGGCGCACTCGCCCTCCCGGCCAAGTCCCAGGCTGGCCCCAAGGGTGGCCGCCTCTTGGAAACCGCGCCGCTGCCAGCCGAGTTCTTCGTCACCCCCGACCGCCAGGTCGAGATCACGTTCTACGACGCCGCCCTCCAGCCGGTGGTGCCCGGCACCCAGAGCGTCGCCGTCATCGCCGAGCCCGCCACCGGCCGCACGACCCTCGAGCTGGAGCGCACCTCCACCGGCTTTGTCTCCAAAACAGCCCTGCCCGCCGGCGAACCCTACCGCGTCGTCGTGCAGGTGCGCGCCACCCCCGATGCCCGGCCGCAGAACTTTCGCCTCGATCTCAACCTCGCCCACTGCGGCGAGTGCTCCCGCGCCGAATACGCCTGCACCTGCGAGGTCCACTGAGCCCGGGCGCCGCCGGAAACTTGTAACGTAATACGTTACAAGTTTCCGGCGGCGCTCAATCCCCCACTCGCGCGAACCGCGGCACGCGCCGGCCGCCGACCTCGACCGTCTCCGTGAACATCGCGGCGGGGCGCACGAACAGCCCGCCGTCGCCGTAAAGCGCTTCGTAAACCACGAGCCACTCGCGCGTCTCCGAGTGCAGGGCCAGCCCGATCACGCGATACGGGTTGTCCTTGTAGTGGCGGTAGTGGCCGGGCGTCGGCTCGGCAGGCTTGGGCGGCGTGTCTCTCATGCCCCGAAAGCAACACCTCCGGATTTTCCCTCAAGCCTGATGACATAAATCCATCTGGACCAATTCGGCTCGATAGGCGGTGATAGCCATTACTGGCTTTTATGCGCCTTATACGACGATTAATGGCGAATCAATATTCGCCTTTTATGGCGTTTATCGTTGTTTTAATGGCGATGGACGCCTAACTAGGCGAGTTATGAAGATGACCAATCAAAGCACAGATGAAGTCATTCTGGGCGAGCTGGGATCACGGCTGGCCCAAGCCCGACTGGAAAGAAATCTGACCCAGACCCAACTGGCGACGCAGGCTGGGATTTCCAAACGCACCTTGGAACGCATGGAATCGGGCGCCATCGCGACGCAGATATCCGCCTTCATCCGCGCGTGCCGCGTGCTCGGTCTGCTGGAAAATTTCGATCTGGTGATTCCCGCTGCGGCTCCAAGCCCGATCGCGCAACTGAAGCTCGGCGGCCGGAAACGCCGCCGCGCCTCAGGCACCAATACACCCGCTCCCGGGCAGGTCTCCTCCCCGCCCCAAAGCCCCTGGACCTGGGGTGACCGCACGTGAGCACGCTCGCGGAAGTCAGGCTCTGGGGCCGGACCATCGGCGCCGTGTCGCTGGAGGACGGCGACGCCTTTGCGTCGTTCCAATACGATCCGGCCTTCGCCGGCAGCGGCATCCAGGTCTCGCCGCTGACGATGCCGCTGGGCAACCGGGTCTACCGTTTCCCGTCCCTGCCCCGGCCGACTTTTCACGGCCTGCCCGGGCTGCTCGCCGACTCGCTGCCTGACAAGTTCGGCAACGCCCTGATCGACACCTGGCTGGCAACGCAGGGCAGGAGCCCGGAAAGTTTCAACGCCGTCGAGCGCCTCTGCTACACCGCCACGCGCGGCATGGGTGCGTTGGAATTCGCGCCGATGCTGGGGCCGCGGGCGCGCACCGCCCAGAAAATCGAGATCGACGCCCTCGTCGCGCTCGCCTCGGAAGTCCTCGGCCGGCGCCACGGCCTGCAGGGCTCCTTCGCCGACCCGGAGCGCAAGGCCGCGCTGAACGACATCCTGCGCGTGGGCACCTCGGCCGGCGGCGCGCGGGCCAAGACCATCATCGCCTGGAATCCGCAGACCGACGAGGTGCGCTCCGGCCAGGTCGCCGCGGGCCAGGGCTTCGGTTACTGGCTGCTGAAATTCGACGGGGTCACCGGCAACAAGGACAAGGAACTCGAAGATCCCAAGGGCTACGGCGTGATCGAATACGCCTATTCCCTCATGGCCAAGGCCGCCGGCATCGCGATGAGCGAGTGCCGCCTGCTGGAGGAAAACGGCCGCCGCCACTTCATGACGCGGCGCTTCGACCGGCTCGCGGGCGGGGAAAAGCTGCACATGCAGTCACTCTGCGCCCTCGCCCACTACGACTTCAACCAGGCCGGCGCCTATTCGTATGAACAGGCCTTCCTCGCCCTCCGCCAGCTAGGCCTGCCCATGGAGGCCACCGAGGAGCAGTTCCGCCGCATGGCCTTCAACATCGCAGCCCGCAACCAGGACGACCACGTGAAGAACATCGCCTTCCTCATGGACCAGGCCGGCCACTGGGCGCTCTCGCCCGCCTTCGACGTGAGCTACAGCTACAACCCCTCCGGCGCATGGACCGACCGCCACCAGATGTCGCTCAACGGCAAACGCGACGGTTTCACCCTCGCGGATTTCCAGGCCGGCGCGAAAACCGCCCTCATGAAACGCGGCCGCGCCGAGGCCATCCTCGCGGAAGTCACCGCCGTCGTCGCCCGCTGGCCCGAGTTCGCCGCCCAGGCCGGCCTAGCCCCGGCCTGGCGCGACCAGATCCAGGCGCATCACCGCCTCACGCTGCCGCAGGCCTGAGCCGTGCGCCCGCGCCGGGCTCGCGTGCGTATTTCCACGTATGGTGCGCCGACCGCCGCCTGTGCTACGATGCTCCCGACCAACGCCATGATCCTCTGCACCCTCATACTCGCCCTGCTGTGCCTTCTCGTGAGTGTGGATGCACCAACCGGGCAGACCGTGCAGTCGGAAAGCGACGCCCGCGCCCGCCGTCGTTCGCGGTAGGCGCGGGCGGCCGCCCCGAGCGGATTCCGGGCGGCGGCCGGCAGGTGGCCCCGGCGATCCACGTTCGCCTCCCCCGGGCAGCAACCGAGGCTCCGCGCCCTTGCGCTCAAAAGCCTTGTCCCAGATGCGCGCCGGGTTGCAAACCCGGCTTGGTCAGCTTTGCTTCCCCACTTTCCCCTTTCACTCTCCCTTCATGCCTTCCCCCATTCCCGTCACTGTCCTCACCGGCTTCCTAGGCGCCGGCAAGACCACACTCCTCAATCGCATCCTGACCGAGCAGCACGGCAAAAAAATCGCCGTCATCGAGAATGAGTTCGGCGAGGTCGGCGTGGACAACCAGCTCGTCATCCAGTCCGACGAGGAGATCTTCGAGATGAACAACGGCTGCATCTGCTGCACCGTCCGCGGCGATCTCCTCCGCATCCTCGGCCGCCTCATGAAGCGCAAGGACCGCCTCGACGCCATCCTCATCGAGACCACCGGCCTGGCCAACCCCGCGCCCGTCGCCCAGACCTTCTTCACCGACCCGGAGATGAAGGAGCAGTTCGCCCTCGACGCCATCGTCACCCTCGTCGACGCCAAGCACATCCTCCTCCACCTCGACGACTCGCCCGAGGCCGTGAAACAGGTCGGCTTCGCCGACATCATCGTCCTCAACAAGACCGATCTCGTCACCCCCGCCGAGCTCGACGCCCTCGAGAAGCGCCTACACGCGATCAACGGCGTCGCCAAGATCCACCGCGCCAAGAACGCCGACATCGCCATCGACAAGGTGCTCAACATCGGCGGCTTCAACCTCGATCGCGCCGTCGAGGTCGACCCGCAGTTCCTCGAGACCGAATATCCCTTCGAGTGGGCCGGCGCCTACGAGCTGGCGCCTGGCACCTACAACCTCGGCATCGGTGCACACCACCACGGTGACCACGATCACGCACACGACCACGAATGCGGCGAGGCCTGCGGCCACGACCACAACTCGCTCGACGTCGTCGTCGCGCCCGTGCGCAGCGCGGCCCAACCCGACATCGACACCGTCATCAAGACCACGGTGATCGCCTACTCCGACTGGGAGAAGATCACGCTGCCCGGGGAGACCGTCGCCGCCGATGGCAAGATGCACCGCCTGAAGCTCAAGGACGAGAGCGGCCACTTCCCCGTGAAGATCGAGCAGGCCGGCCACTACCTCCTTTTCACCGGCCACGATGTGCCGACCCATCTCCACGCCCCCGACGGGAAAATCGTCCGCTACGGCTGGGACCAGACCTTCCGCCACGAGCACTCGCACGACGAGGAGGTGTCGTCCGTCGGCATCCGCGTCGAGGGCGAACTCGACGGCAAGAAGCTCAACGACTGGATCTCGAAGCTGCTCGCCGAGAAGGGCGGCGACATCTTCCGCATGAAGGGCGTGCTCGTCGTCAAGGGCACGAAGAAGCGCCTCGTCTTCCAAGGCGTGCACATGCTCTTCGACGCCAAGTTCGACCGCGAGTGGAAAGACGGCGAGAACCGCACCAACACCCTCGTCTTCATCGGCAAGCACCTCGACCGCGCCGCGCTCACCGAAGGCTTCAAGGCCTGCCTGGCCTGAGCCGGTCAGTCCGCCTTACCCCGCGAGCGGCAGCTCGATCCAGAAGGTCGCGCCCGCGCCGGGCGTAGACTCGCAGCCGACGCTTCCACCCATCGTTTCAGCCAGACGCTTGGCGACCGCGAGGCCGAGTCCGTGGCTGGATTCGCCAGCCGTCGGCCGGGTGCTGGCCCGGCTGAATTTCCGGAACAGAGCCTCCTGTTCCGCCAGCGCGATCCCCGGGCCCTCGTCGCTCACTTCCAATCGCGCCCGGCACCCATCCGCCGCC
>DAORVZ010000167.1:0-5166 GCA_035434005.1 Lacunisphaera sp. | reverse complement strand
AGGCGCGGAGTGATGAGCTCGTTGAGGAGCTTGGCGAACTTCTTCGAATGGCGGTTCTTGATGATCCAGTGGAGGACAGGGGCCCGGAGGTTCTGCTCGGTTTTCCAGCGCTTGAGGGCGGCGGCGAGTTCGTCGGTCTGGCCGTTTTCCAGGAGGAAATTGATGCACTCGGTGGTGAACTTGCCCTGGGAAGTCTTGAGGAGGGCGAAGACGATTTCGCGCCACTCGAGTGGGTGGGTCTCCTTGACGAGGTCGAGGAAGCGGGACTGGAAGTGGACGGGGATTTTTTCCGCGATGGCGGTGAGGCCGCGGGACTCCTTGATGAGCTCGGACTGGGTCGGGTTGGCCGAATGGTTGTCGTGGCCGAGGATCTTGGCGAGCTCGTCGCGGACGAAGGCGCCGTAGAGGCGCTCTGAGTTGTCGAGCTGGTTGCTGTCGCGCACGGCGTCGGTGATGCCGGAGAGGACGGTGGCCAGGCTGGCTTTGGCTTCTTCTTTGATGGAGGCGGCGAGCAGATCTTCGGCGAGGGAGATGCGGCGGCGGGCGGAGCGGGTGTTGGCGAACTCCTCCATGATCTCGGTCTCGGCCGAGACGGGCTCATCGCGGACGATGTAGGCCTCGGTCTTCTTGGCGGGCACGCCGACGCGGGGATCCTTGACCAGCTGCTTTTTGACGCTGGAGAACCATTTCTTGAATTTCTCCTCGCCGACTACCTGGGTCAGGACGATCTCGAGCTCGATGGCGCTGGCGGCCTTGCCCGGGTAGGCGGAAAGGGTGTCGATGACCAGTTGGACCGGATCGTCCTCGATGAGCGCCTTGACCTTGGCGGATTCGGTCTCCTTGCGGGCCAGAATGTGCTTGGCCGGAAGGACCTCCATGCTGGTGATGCAGAAAACCGGATCCATGGGGTGGCCTTTCTTGCCCTTGAAATCGATGATGAGTTTCTGCTCGGACTCCTCGAACGACTTGATTTGGCCGAACCCCCAGCTCCGGTGGACGACGTAAGCGCCGGGTTCCATCGCCTCCAGTTTGGCTTTGGACGCCTTGAGGGCGGGGTGCTTGCTGACGATCGCGGAGATGGCTTCGGAATTCATAATTGCGTATCTAGTCGGTGAACCGATTAGTTGAGTGGATAATGGCAGAAGATGTCAAACAGGGTTTGGAAAAAGCCTCCAGCGCGTCGAAACCTACCTTCGGCGGCTGGGAGGCCGCGGTCGGCCTCACCGAGCGTTGGCTGGCCCGCTCCGAGCGGGTGGACACGCTGCTGGAAGGACTTCCGTCAGCCCTGGTGGGTCAGGAACGCGCCAGGGCGCAGCAGCTTTTCTACGGGGTTGTCCGCTGGTCGAGTCGGCTGGAAGCCGCCCTGTCCGGCCTGATGGCCCGCCCGCCCCGCACCAAGGTAAAGGCAGTGCTCGTGGTCGCCGGTTTCGAGCTTTTGGAGGGCGGCCCCGGTCTGACCGCCAAGGTCATCCACCATGCGGTGGAGAAGGCCAAGACCGTGTGCAGCGCCAAGGAGGCCGGTCTGGTCAACGCCGTCGCCCGCAAGCTCGCGCTGCGCCTAGCCGAGCCGCCGGCGGACGTGGCGACCGAGTTTGCCCATCCGGAATGGCTGGTTGCGCGCTGGACACAGCAGTTCGGCGCCGCGATCACCCGCCAGCTGCTCGCCTGGAACCAGCAGCCTGCGCCGGTCTATGCGCGCTGGCGGATCGAGACGCCGGTGCCCGAGTTTCTCGCACCGACCAAGTGGCCCGGCTTTTATGAAGTGAAGGCCGGCAAGTGGGACGAGGTCCGCCGGCTCGCCAACGCGGGCGCCCTCTACGTGCAGGATCCGTCCACGCGGTTGTGCATCGGCCTGCTCGCGCCGCAGCCAGGCGAGGTCATCCTCGACGCTTGCGCAGCCCCCGGCGGCAAGAGTCTGTTCATCGCCGACACGATGAAGTCTGGCAAGGTCATCGCCCTCGACGAGCCCGCCGAGCCCGGCAAGGCCGACATCCGTCTCGTGCGGCTGAAGGAAAACCTCGCGCGGGCCCCGGCCGGCGTCGAGGTCGCCCAGGTCGAGGCCGATTTGCGCAAGGTGAACACCGTGTTCTACCGCAACCTCAACCTGCCCGAGAGTTACGACGCCGTGCTGCTCGACGCGCCGTGCTCCAACACCGGCGTCATGCGCCACCGCATCGATGTGAAGTGGCGGCTGCAGGACGGCGACTTCGCACGCCACGCCGAGGCGCAGCTCGAGCTGCTCCATGCGGCGGCGCGGCTCGTGCGGCCCGGCGGGCGCATCGTTTACAGCACCTGTTCGATTGACGGGCAGGAAAACGACCAGGTCATCAAGGGCTTCTTCGACAGCCGCGCCGGCGGGCCGTTCAAGCTCGAGGCCAGCGTGCAGACCCATCCGTGGAAGGACGGCCACGACGGGGCGGGGGCGTTCCTGCTGCGCCGGAAAGAATAAGTGGCAGGGTATACGCGCGGCAGATCACTAGACTTCCTCGCGGAAAAATTGCCGCGAGAGACGCGAGACGCGCCGCTCAGGGCACCAACGTGAAGATTGGCACTTCCAGGTCGGTCTCCTTGGTCCCGGTGAGAAAGGTGTAGGTAACTTTCGTGGCGGCCTTCAAGAGTGCGGCGTAGCGCTCATAGTCCCACTTGTCCACCGGCTCACCGTTGATGCGGACGCAGAGATCGCCCGCCTGCACCGGTAGCGCCGCCGTCGGGGTGTCGGGGATGACGGCCAGCACCCGCCAGTAGGCGGGCGAACGGGCAAACGATAGTCCCGTGTGGCGGCGCGACTCCATGGCGACGGGGCCGTCGGTCTCACGGGCGAAAGTCACCAGGTTGCGGCGCTGGTCGAAGGTGACGGCGAAATGGCGGAGAATCTCGCCCCCGATGGAGGAGAGTTGGTCGGTGAGGTCCACGATGGGCTGATGGATGAGGTTAGTGCCGAGGAGCACACTCTGGTCGAGGCGGCCGGTGAGTTGGGGCCGGTCCCCTTGCAGGGAGGAGATGATGGTGCCGGCGCGCGGACCGTTCGCGAATCGCGGGTGCAGCCCGGCGGGATTCAGGCTCAGGCTGCCATCGCTGCCGGAGTCGATGAGTGCGACAAACGATTCGTTGCCCATCTGGATCGGAATGAGCGGGGTGCCCTGCTGGCTCCCAAAGGTCAGGGTCGAGATGCGCGGAGTCTGTTTGGGCGGGGGTGCGTAGGCGGCGACGGAGGGTGCGATGATCAGTCGTTTTTCTAGGTAATCCAGGGTGAGAAGCGTGTGCTGGAAAACCGGAAAGCCGATGATGCCGTCGATTTGGAGACCGAGGTGGCTGGACAGGTCGGTGAAATCGTAGGCCAGGGCGGGCACGCGCTCGAACAGCGACGCGCCGATCCGGAGCTGGCGCAAGGTGAGGGCGGGGAGCTCGGTTTCCTCGCCGTGGGCCGAGCGCACCCGGACGAGGCGCGGGGTCGCGCCTTTCTTTTCCTTCACGGCGAAGCGTTGCGCGAGCTTGGGGGTGACGTAGCTGACAGTGGAGCCGGTATCGACGAGGAAGCGGTAAGGGGCGCCGCCGTCCAAATTGGCCTCGACGACGAAGAAGTTGGAGATGAGCCGCGCCGGCAGGACGGTGGGCCGGACTTCCACCACGGTCCTGCCCGGGGCACGACGTGAGCCGGTGGTGCAGCCGGTCCCGAACAGAAGACAGACGACAGAGGACAGAAGACAGAGTTGGAACAGCTGCCGGCTGCGCCAATCTACAATCCGCAATCTGCCATGCACGATCATTTGTGCGGTTGGGGCAGCGCCAGGCCGAGCAGGAAGGGCACGGCCAGCCCGGCCCCGGCGAGGGCAAAGGTGATCGTGCCGCCGACCTCGAAGAACAGCACGCCGGCGACCACGGGGCTGGCGGCGCGGGCGAGGAAACCGAGGGAACGGTAGATGCCTGTGATCCGCCCCTGATCCTCCGGGGTCGCGTAGAGCGAGACCAGCGAGGAAAGGCCGACATTGGCGAAGCCCGAGCCGACGGCGCAGAATGTCAGCACCAGAAACATCAGGGGCTCCGAGCGCGCCACTCCGACGCTGAGGCCCAGCGCGACGAAGCTGGCGGCCAGCAGGCCCATGCCGGCCAGGGCCGTGCGCCTCTCGCCGATCAGGGGCACGGCCCGCCGCACGAGCACGCCTTGCGTGAGGATCGAGACCACGCCGAGGTAGATGAACACCATCGTGAGCTGGCGCGGGTGGTAGTTGAGCTGGTCGGCGGTGAAGAAACTGATGATCGTCTCGAAAAAGCTGAAGCAGAACGTCACGCCGAAGCCCACTAGGTTGACGCGCCGGAGGGCGCGATCGGGCAGGGCGAAATGGGCGCGCAACGGGTTGCGTTCGCGCGGTGGCAGCGCGGCTCCGCGTTTCCCGGGCGGCAGAGTCTCGGTGAAGCGGGCGTAGATCCAGCCCAAGTTGATCACGCAGAGGCCGGCGGCGATGCCGGCGGGCACGCTGAAGGGATGAACGCCCCATCGCGCGAGGGCGGGGAAATGCTCGAGCAGGTTGAGGTGAGCCGTGAGGCCGCCGATGGCCGGGCCGGTGAGAAAACCAAGGCCGAAGGCCACCCCGACCACCCCCATACCCTTGGCGCGATTCTCCCGCGTGGTGACATCCGACACGGCGGCGATGGCGACGGCGAGATTGCCGCCCATGATGCCGCTGACGATCCGGCTGAACAGGAACAGCGTGAATGAGCTGCTGAAAAAAAGAACGAGGAAGCTCAGGGCATTGCCCGCGATGGTGATTAGCAGCACGGGACGGCGGCCCACCCGGTCGGAGCGAGCGCCCCAGACCGGAGAGAAGATGAACTGCATCAGCGAATACACCGAGCCGAGCAACCCCGCGAAGAGCGCGCCGAGAGCCAGGGCCGGCGCATGGGTGGCGACGGCGAGGGATTCCAAGTGCCCGAACAGGGTGGCGAAGAGGCCGCCGGCGCTTTCGTGGGCGATGTAGTATTTGAGCAGCTCCGGCCCGAGCGGGAAGAAGATCGAGAAGCCGATGAGGTCGATGTAGAGCGTCAAAAAAATGACGCCGAGCGAGAGCGGCTTGGACGGAGTGGCGGCGGGATGGGCAGCAGTGGTGGACACGAAACGGGCACCATGACGGAAAGCGACGCGCGCGCAAAGCCTCTTTCCGCGCCCGG
>DAORVZ010000166.1:0-5173 GCA_035434005.1 Lacunisphaera sp. | reverse complement strand
CAGGCCACGGCCCGTGTCCTGCGTGAGGTTGAGCAGGTGCACCCCCTGGATATTGAACCTGCGGCCCGGCTCGAGTTCGCATTGCACGTGGCTCTGACCATTGAACGCGTCGGCTGCGGCCGGATTTGCGAACCCATGCCCGCCGCGTCCGTGGCGCCCGTGATCGATGAGCTGGCGGACCGGCTGGGATCCACGCTGCGCGCTCCCCTGCCACCCGTGGAACGCGGCCGCCTGGCCCTGCTCTTGCACGGGGCCGTGGAGCCCGCCCCGGCTGAACCCGACCTGCTGCCGCTTCTGCAGCGCTTCCTTCTCGCCTGCGACGCCCGTTTCGGTGCGCCGCTCAGCGCCGATCCGACCCTGCTGGATGGCCTGCTGCTCCATCTCACGCGCACCTTGCAACGTCTGCGCACCCGCCTGCCGATCCGCAACCCCCTGCTGCAGGAGATCCGGGAAAACTACCGGGACCTTTTCGTGCTGGCGCGCGCGGCCGCCGACGAAGTCTTCACCGATCCCGCCCTGCCCGACACGGAAATCGGCTTTTTGGTCCTGCACGTGGGTTCAGCCCTGGAACGCCGCCGGCACCGCCGCTGTCGCACCCTCGTGGTTTGTTCCGCAGGCGTGGCTACCTCGCGCATGCTCGCGAGCCGACTCCGGACCGAGCTGCCCGAAATCGAAATCACCGACCTGCTCTCCTGGCAGGCCGCCCTCGCCGTCGACCCCGCCTCCTACGATCTCGTGCTTTCCACCGTCCCGCTGGACTGGCCGCGGGAACGCTATCTTGTCGTCAGCCCCCTCCTGCAGGAAAAGGATGTGCGGGAAATCAATGCCCATCTCGGCCGGCTGGCCGGCCAGTTGCGCAATCTGCCTCCGGTGCTGAATGATCCCTCGGCCAGCCGCCAAGCTTACGCCCAACGGGAGGCCAACGCCATCACCGCCCTGCTCCACAGCTGGCGCATTCACCTCCTCGCGCCGCATGATGGTCCCCTCGTGGATCTCATTCCGGCCATCTGCCATCCGCTCGTGACTAACGGCACACTGCTCGATGCCTCGATCGCCACCGGCCAGCTCATGGCCCGCGTCCGGCAAAGCAGCCTTGTGATTCCGAACAGCCGCCTGGCATTTCTGCACGCCCGCGATGCCGGCATCGCCCGCCCGTCCATCACGCTGCACCACCTGGGCCGGCCGCTGATTGTGCACGGCACCGCAGTGGACCAGTGCCTCCTGATGCTGGCTCCTCTGAAACTCAACCGCGCCGAGGTTGCCGTGCTCAGCCGTGTCAGCTCCCTCCTGATGGAAACGACCACCATCGAGGCTCTCACCGTCGGCGACGAAGTATCCACGCGCGACTATCTCCAGCGCGAACTCATTGCTCTCAACCGCCAATAATCTCCCGATCCGCCTCCCTTTCGATGCATCAAACGCCAGCTATCCTCTCCCCGGAAAAAATTGTCCTGCACGCCCGGCCCGCCGACAAGGCGGCCGCCATCGAGGCGGTCGGCCGCTTGCTCGTCACCAGCGGTCACGTCACCGCCGAATACGTCACCGCGATGTTCGCCCGCGAGGCCATCGCCACGACCTACCTAGGCAATGGCGTCGCCGTGCCTCATGGCACCCGCGACGCCCTCGCCTTTGTCCGCTCCTCAGGCTTGGCGATTCTCCATGTGCCCGGCGGAGTGGATTTTGGCTCCGGTAACATCGCCCGGCTGGTCATCGGTTTGGCCGCCCGCGGTGACGATCATCTCGATATTCTCACCTCCTTGGCCGAGGTATGCAGCGACGAAACCCGGCTGGAGCAACTGCTCGCCTCCCGTTCCGCCGCCGAACTCATCACCATATTGCAAGGCGGCCTGCCTTCATGAAATCGGCTGTTCACTTTGGCGCTGGCAACATCGGCCGCGGCTTCATCGGCCTGCTGCTGCACCAGGCCGGCTTTCGCGTAACCTTTGTCGATGTGAACGCCGCCACGGTCGACGCCATCAACGGCCGAGGATGCTACCGCGTGCAATTCGCTGCCCCGGGCACCACGCCCATCGTGGTCGGGGAGATCGATGCCGTGCACGCGGCCGATGCGGCCGCCGTCACCCGCGCGGTGGCCGCCGCAGATCTCGTGACCACCGCCGTGGGCCCTTCGATTCTTCGCCACATCGCACCCGCCATCGCCGCAGGTCTCGCCGCCCGAGAACCCGGCCGACCAGCGGCCGCCGTCATCGCCTGCGAAAACCTCATCGGCGCTAGCGATTTGCTCGGCCGCTTGGTGCGCGAGGCTCTCCCGCCGGGAACCGTCCCGCCGGCCTTTTTCGCCAACTGTGCCGTCGATCGGATCGTGCCACTGCAAAGTCCTGACCCCATCGATCCCCTCGCCGTCACCGTCGAGCCATTTTGCGAATGGGTGATCGATGCCGCAGGGTTCACGACGCAGCCCGCGCCCGTCCTGCCCGGTGCCATGTTCGTGGCGGATCTGCAGCCCTACATCGAACGGAAACTCTTCACCGTCAACACCGGCCACGCGGCCTTGGCTTACCTCGGCTACCTCGACGGCTGCCGTTTCATTCACGAAGCCATGGCGCGGCCGGAGATCCGTGCCGTCGCGACCGGCGCCCTCCACGAATCCGGGGCGGGCCTCACCTTCCGTCACCGCTTCAACCGCCGTGAACACGAGGATTACATCAAGAAAATCCTCGCGCGCTTTGCTAATGCCTTGCTGCCCGACGAAGTCGTTCGGGTCGCCCGCTCCCCGCTGCGCAAACTCGGCGCCGCTGAACGCTTGGTCGCGCCGGCCCGTTATGCTCTGGCCGCCGGCGTGCAACCCGACAGCCTAGCCCGAGTCATCGCGGCGACGCTGCGCTTCGATTTCGCCGGCGACCCCGAGGCCGTCTCCCTGCAGGCTTGGCTCCGCGACAACGGCCCCGCAGCCACCCTCACCCGCTGCACGGGGCTCGGCTCGGACGACCCGCTTCACCGCCTGGTCATCGCCCACACTCCCGTAGTCCCTTCCGCATGACCGACGCTCCTTCCCTCTCGCTTTCCGGACTGCCCGCCTCGCCCGGCATCGCCGTCGGCCACGCCGTCATCCTCCAACCCGTGAATGCCACCAGCTCCACCCGTGCGACCGGCACCCCAAAGGAGGAAGGGGCCCGCCTCACCGAGGCGCTCTTTCAGGCGGCCCTCGACCTGCGCGTGATCCGCAACCAGACCCGCGAACGCCTCGGCGCCGCCAAGGCAGAGATATTCGACGTCCACCTCTCCTTTCTCAGCGATCCGGAACTCATCGCTCACGCCCGCGCGCTGATCGCCGAATCCCGCTCCGCCTCCGACGCTCTCACGGAGGCCGGCCAAGCCTTTATCAGCATCATGGAGCAATCCGGCGATGACACCCTCATCTCCCGCGCGACCGACCTCCGCGATGTCACCCACCGGTTGCAACTCCTGCTCAATGGCGGCACCGCACCCACGGTCCGGCGGTTCGACTCCGACGTGATCCTCATCGCCGCCGACCTCACCCCCTCGGACACGGCGCAACTCGACCTCGCGCACGTCAGGGGTTTCATCACCAGCACAGGCAGCGTCAATTCGCACTCGTCCATTCTCGCCCGGGCGCTGCGCCTGCCCGCGATTGCCTGCCTGCCGGACGCCCTCACGACCATCCCGAATGGTGCGCTCGTTATTCTGGATGGCGCCACCGGCACCGTGACCCTCAACCCTGGCCCCGACCAAGTCGCCGCCGCCAGCCGCCAACACATCGCTCAACTCGCGGAAGAGGCCGGGCTTGCACGCTTCGCCCAGCTGCCGAGTCGCACGGCCGACGGTCACACCCTCGCGCTCGCCGCGAACATCGGCCGCCTCGAGGAGGTGCCCGCCGCACTTGCCCAAGGTGCCGAAGGCATCGGCCTCTATCGCAGCGAATTTTCCTACCTGGACCGATCGGCGCTGCCGACGGAGGACGAGCTTTTCCATCTTTACCGCCAGGCGCTCGCACAATTGGCCCCCCATCCGGTCATCATCCGCACCTTGGATATCGGCGGCGATAAACATGTGCCCGGCCTCGATCTGCCCCGGGAGGAAAATCCTTTCCTGGGCGTGCGCGGCCTGCGCCTCTGCCTCGCGAAGGAAGACATTTTCCGCACTCAACTGCGCGCACTCCTGCGCGCCAGCCCGCACGGGCGGCTCAAGATCATGCTACCCATGGTCGCGGTGGTTGCCGAGATCCGCACCGCCCGCCAATGGCTGGCGGAGGAGCGCGCGCGCCTCGGGGCGGCCGGCCATGCCGTCGCCCCTGACATCCAGCTGGGCATCATGATTGAGATCCCGGCTGCCGCACTCATGGCCGACCAGCTGGCGCGCGAGGTGGATTTCTTCAGCATCGGCACCAACGATCTCGTGCAATACACCATGGCCGCAGACCGCATGAACGGCCAGCTCGCCCATCTGCAGCTGGCGCACCACCCCGCGATCCTGCAGCTCATCAAGCTGACTGTTGATGCCGCGCACCGCCACGGCAAATGGGTCGGGTTGTGCGGTGAGATGGGCTCGGATCCCCTCGCCCTGCCCTTGCTCGACGGACTCGGGCTCGACGAGATCAGCCTTCATTCCGCCACCCTCGTCCGCACCCGCGCCGCCCTCAGCCGGATGCATCACTCCGACAATGTCCGCCTGGCCGCCCATTGCCTCGCCCTCGGGTCGGCCGAGGAAGTCGCCGCCGCCGTAGTCGCCGCCTCCGCCTGATTCTCATGCCCATTCAAAGCCACACGATCCAGAATTCCACCGGTTTCCACGCCCGGCCGGCCCGGCAATTTGCCGAGGCGGCCTCCGGCTTCCCCTGCACCATTCGCGTGCGGAAAGGGGAGAAATCCGTCAACGGCAAGAGCATCCTCGGTATGCTCACGCTGGGAGCCAAACACATGGATGTCCTCATCATCGAAACCGAAGGTGAAATGGCCGAAGAGGCCCTCGACAAACTCGGCCGAATTGTGAATCAGGTTTTTGTTGAATAGTTACAACTGCCGCCGCCGGGCGGCCCGGCCGTCAAATTACTACCTTTCGCTCTGCGGAACCCATCCCGCTGGCGCCACCACCGGGCCAGACTCTGGCCGATGGAAAGCCGCCGATGCACGCCAGCAAGGTAGTGTCCCGAGAGTTCAGCAAAAAGCCGGGTCATGGTAGGTGGTTTGGTGCT
>DAORVZ010000165.1:0-5185 GCA_035434005.1 Lacunisphaera sp. | reverse complement strand
ACGTGATCGCCGCCGCCAAGCGCGCAGGCGTGAAGCTGCTGGTCTATACCAGCCTGCTGCGGGCCGACCGGAGTCTCCTCAACCTGGCCCCGGAACACCTCGAGACGGAGAAAGCCCTCAAGGCCTCCGGCCTGCCCTTCGTGATCCTGCGCAACGGCTGGTATGCCGAAAACTACACCGTCTCGGTGCCGGCCGCCGTGGCCAACGGCGCATTTCTCGGCAGCGCGGGCGAAGGCCGGATCGCCTCGGCCGCCCGGGCCGATTATGCGGCCGCCGCCGCTGTCGCCCTCACCGGCGGGGCCAAGCCCGGGCAGACCTACGAGCTGGCGGGTGATCAGGCCTACACGCTGACGGAACTCGCCGCTGAGATCTCCCGCCAGACCGCCAAGGCCATCCCCTATCGCGACCTGCCCGAGGCCGACTACGCCGCCATCCTGCGCAAGATCGGCCTCCCTGAAGGCCTGGCCAACGGTCTGGCCAGTTGGGACGCGGGTGCCGCCCGGGGAGCGCTGTTTGATGACGGCCGCCAGCTGAGCCGTCTGATCGGCCGGCCCACCACCTCGCTGGCCGAATCCATCCGCCAAGCCCTGAAAGGTTGAGCGGCCCACCCGGCCGGCTTTGGTCCCGCGGCAACGCGGGCACCATGCCGTCGCCCGGGCCGAACAAGCTCAGCGCACGTTCTGGAGATTTTCCACCAGCGCGTTGTCGAGCTCGAGCAGGCTGTTGAACTGGCGCTTGGTCTGCGTCCATTTCTGGATCAGCGCATCGACGGCCGCGACCAGGTTCCGATGATAGGCCAGATGCAAGGGCTTGGTCAGCGGGCCGGGTTCACGGGCGTCAGCCCAGGCGCGTTTTCTCTCCTTGTAGCCCTCGGGATCGGCGCGGTATTCAGCGAGGGACGCCTCGATCATGTCCGCCAGCGATTCGCCGCGGATGAGCCGGTCCCGGCTGATGAGCAGGATGGCCGTGGTGGCGCCGCGCACCCGGTCGTCGTTCCATTTGATCTTGAGCCGCATGTTGTTCCCGGCTCAGCCGGCGCAGGTCTCGTCCATGATGCGCACCATGACGGTCTCGACCTCCTGCGCCGTGGCCGCAGCCCCGGGGGCGTTGAACATGGTCAGGAGCATCGTGGGCTTCATTGTCGCGAGGATGGTCCGGCCCCTCTCCTCATAAACGGAAATGCGGCAGGGCAAAGCGGTGGAGATCTCGATCTGCTGGTTCAGCACGACCTGCGCGTGGTGCGGGTTGCAAACCTCGATCACGCGGCACTCGCGGCCGAAGGGCACACCCTTGCTCTCCATCTTCTCGCGCAGGTTGTGCACCGCCTGCACGCCAAACTTGTGCCGGGTGGCGACCTCGGCGAGGCGCGTGCAGACCGCCTCGAGCGGCAATGCGGTGGAACGGAGGATGAGCAGCGGATTGGACATGGGTTTGGGGGATTGCCGGCATATTGCCTGTAATCCGGACAATAGAAAGCCGCGAACACGCGGCGGCCCGATGGCGGCCTGCTGCAGATGCTGACGCGGCGTTACTTCGCCAGCTCGTAGAGATACTCCACGTAAGACAGCGCCGCGCCGTCGAAGCCGCTGACCTTGGGATTGGTGGACTCGATGACGAAATACTCGTCCGGCGCATGGGCGCCGCCGCCGTGGCCGAGGCCGAAGTGACCGGCGGCGAGACTGAGCGGTGCGTCGGTGAAGACAAAGCCCGGGTAGGATCCCGCAAGGCGCGGCCAGAGCACGGGGTCGATGCCGTGGCGCTTCAGCACCGCGACCTGGGCCTTGATGATCGGCGCGTCGGGCGAGGTGGCGGTCGGGCTGTAGCCGCCGGTGAAGTTCACCTCGATGTCGCCGAAGCCGCGGCGCGCGAGGTGGGCCTTGAGCTTGGCGAGGATTTCCTCGGCGGTCTGGTTGGGCACGAGCCGCAGGTCGAGCTTCGCCGAGGCCTTGTGCGGCAGCACCGTCTTGCCGCCGGGGCCGGTGTAGCCGCCGATGATGCCCTCGATGTTGACGGTCGGCTGCGAGGTCAGACGCTCCAGCGCCTGCTGGAACGGCAGGTCGTCGATCCACTTCTGCGCGCCGGAAGCCACCTGAAACTGCCGCACCGTGAGCTTCTTTGCGGCTGCGGCGATGAGGACCTTTTCCTCCTCGGTCAAGGGACGGACATTCTCGAAGATGCCGTCGATCAGCGGGGTGTTGCCGTCGGGCGTCACCAGCGTGCTGAGCGCCTGGACGAGGTGCCAGACCGGGCTGTCAACCATGGCCTTGAAGGAAGAATGCGTGTCACGCATCGGCCCGCGGCCCCAGGTCTGGCCGTTGGCAGTGAGTTCGACCTCGATGACACCCTTGGCGCCGAGGTTCACAGTCACGCTGCCGTCAATTCCCTGCGTCGTGTGCGGCAGGAAGACGCCGACCGTCTTCGCCAGCGCCGCCTGCACGCGCGGGTGCAGGGCGATCTGCTTCACGTTGGGCGATCCGATCTCCTCCTCGCCCTCGGCGATGAGCACCAGGTTCACCGGCAGCTTCGTGCCGGTGCGGTGGAAGGCGTCCAGCGCGGCGAGGAACGCCGACTGCGGGCCCTTCTGGTTCACGGCGCCGCGGCCGATGATGACCTTGCCGACGCCGTCGCGGTCGACGATCCGCGCCTCGAGCGGCGGCGCCACCTTCCACTCCGCGGGGTCGAACTGCTTCACATCATACATGAAGTAGATGCCGACCGTCTTGGGGGCGCCGGCATCGAGCGTGGCGAACACGCCCGGCTTGCCGGTCGTGTCGATACGCTCCACGTGCTGGAAACCGACCTCCTTGAGCAACCCGATGAGATGGTCCGCGCCCTCGGGGAAGCCGCGGTTCTCCGCCGCGATGGCGGGCTTGCGGATCCAGTCCTGCAGCCGCGTCACCGCGCGGTCGTGGTTCCTGGTGATCTCCGACCTGAGCACGGCGACATCCGGGTCGGCGGCCAGCGTTTGCGTTATCATCCCCGCCGTGAACACGGCGGCCAGCAAGAGGAGACGGCGGTTCATGTCGTCAACATGGCTGCGGGGAAAAACGCCGCAACGTCAAAGCCTCACTGAAAATACCCTTCGGCGCAGATGACACCCGCATCCTCGCTCTCGTCCGGCTGGCCGACCTCGTGACAGGAATCGGGAAAGGCCGCCTGGCGCTGTCGCCAGCGCACTGCGCACATGGCATCTGTCAGAGCCTCGTGCAGAGCCAAACCAAAGTCATACGCCCGCCCGTCGAACTTCGCCTCCGCCCCGGCCTGGTCGATGCCCAGCATTACGGCGAACATCCGGGCGCGGATCTCGGGGATGAGGACGTCCACGGTATCAACACCCGATTCGAGATTGGAGCGGCAGCCATCCAGGTTACGGCTGTGGTGCGAGCGGCAGGCCTCGGGACGCGCCTCGTAGATGGTGCAGTTGCCGTCGCGCAAGAGGACGCAGGGGCGTTTCATCGCCGCCCGTTCATCCATGGTGCGCCCGGCAAAGGCTGCGCGATGGGCGGCGGTCCCGGCAATGACCGCCTCGAGATCCGCCGGTGAAAAGTGAGTCTGGATGAATTCGGCCGCCAGCAGCACCTCGTGAGCCTGCACCCCGACGGGCACATGGCAGCAGGTGCCGCAACCGGCACGGCACGCCACCTGCGCCCGCGCCGCAGCCGGAGCGGCCGCGTAGGCCCGGTCGAAACTCTTGTGTGCCGAGCGAAATACGGCGAGCAGGTCCGCCGGATTCCGCGTCCGGCGCAACGCCCGCAGCACCGCGCCGCCCGTTTTTTCAAACAGTGCCTCTTCCGCGACCGTGAATCCGCTGCTCATCGTCAGGCGAACCGTGTTCAGGTCGACAGCTTCCGTTGGGCGGGCACGGCCTCGATCTCGACGTAGACCGCCGTGGCGCCGGTGGCCGCAACGGTATCGATGGCGGCACCGACTTCCTTGATGCCCTTGGACTCGGCGCTGGCGTCGCTGACGCCGACGCGGCAGATGAACTCCCATTGCGCAAATCCTTCCGGCGGCGTGCGGCGCTGCGAACGGCGGACGTATTTGTTGACCTCGTGCCGGATCTTGTCACGCACGCGGGCGTCGTCCTTGCCGGGAGCCTGGAGGGGGAAGTTCTTCTTCATCGGCCGGGCATCGTTGTCTGGTCCGGGCTGGGTTCAATGCGATTTAACCACTATTGCACCCGGATGGGGCGCTGCAGGGGGCCGGCGACCGGTTTTTTCCCGATTAGCGCAAGATTAGGGTGGATTAGTGGTTAACTCTCTTGGCATTTGATTCCTTCCATCATGTCCCAGCCCACCTGCCCTGCCTGCACCCTCGAAGATATCCTGAGTCATCCCGCTCATTGGGAATGCGCCACCTGCGGGCATGAATGGCCCAAGGCGGAGGCCCCCGAGGCCGCGCGGATCATCAAGGATGCCAACGGCAACCCGCTGGCCGAGGGCGACAGCATCACCCTTATCAAGGATCTCAAGCTGGGCAGCGGCTCGCAGGTGATCAAGGCCGGCACCAAGGTGAAGAACATCCGCCTGCAGGACGGCGACCACGAGATCGCCTGCAAGGTCGAAGGCATGGCGGTCGCCCTGAAGGCGTGCTTCGTGAAGAAGGCCTGACGCGGCTCAAAGCCGGGCGACCCGCTTCATCATCGCGGGGCCGGTGAGCTGCCTGAAGGCATCCTTCCCCACCCAGCGCGCGGTGGCGTCATCGGACGCGGCGAGCCGTTTCGACAGCGCGGTGGCGGCGGTGTGCAGCTTGCGGCTGCGCCGGCCGAGCGAGCGCAGCGCCCAGTTCACGCCCTTCTTCACGAAATTGCGCCCGTCGGTCGCGCCGGCCTCTATCCACGCGAGACTACGCAGGAAACGGGCATCATCCGCCGCCTCGCACCACGGCAGGCAGGCCAACAGCACAAAACCCGCGCGGCGCTGGAACTCGGGCTTCCGCCGGCACCATTGCTCGATCTTCCTCCAAGCGTGCGGGCTCTCGTTGAAGAGCACGAAACAAATCGTGTCGAGGACGCCCCAGTTGTCGAAATCGCGGCACCACCGGTCCATCTGCGCCGGGGTGAGTTTCGCCGGGTCGCCCACGTAGGCGACCAGCAGGCGCGCCTCATAAACGTCCGTCGCCCACAGGGCCCCGGCGAGTTCGTGATCCTGGCCGAGCTGCCGGCCGAGTTTCTGGATCGTGCCGA
>DAORVZ010000164.1:0-5226 GCA_035434005.1 Lacunisphaera sp. | reverse complement strand
GGTCCGGACCCGCACGAGAAGTTCACGGACTTCCTCGGAGGGCTTGGGTGGCGCGAGCTCGTTCACGGGCAGCCACTGGCCGCTGCGGCGCACGCAGGCGCGCCGGTGGCTGAAATAGATCGACGGCACTTCGAGCTGCTCCCGGGCGATGTATTCCCATATGTCCATCTCGGTCCAGTTGCTCAGCGGGAACACGCGCATGTTTTCCCCTGGGTGCAGGCGGCCGTTGTAGAGATTCCAGATTTCCGGCCGCTGGTTTTTGGGGTCCCACTGGCCAAAGCGGTCGCGAAAGCTGAAGAACCGCTCCTTGGCGCGCGCCTTCTCCTCGTCGCGCCGTGCCCCGCCGATGCAGCAGTCAAAGCGGAATTCCTCAATCGCCGCCAGCAGGGTCGGGATCTGCAGCCGGTTGCGGCTGATCTCGCCCGGCGCGGGGACGGCGAGCCCCTGCGCGATGGCGTCCTCGACGCGGCGCACAATGAGGCGGGCACCGAGTTGCGCGGATCGGCGGTCGCGAAACTCGTTCAACTCCGGGAAATGGTGGCCGGTGTCCACGTTGAGCAGCGGCAACGGCAGCTCGGACGGGCGAAAGGCCTTTTCCGCCAGTCGCAGCAGGCAGATCGAATCCTTGCCGCCGGAGAATAGCAGCGCCGGCCGTTCGAATTCACCGGCGCACTCCCGCATGAGGTGGATCGCTTCCGTCTCCAGATGCGCCAGATGGTCGAGCTGGTAGCCGCTCATGGTGTCGGGAGGGCGACTTGACCGGCGGCCGCACGGCCCCAAGCGGCGTGCAGGCCGCATTCGCGCTGCTCGTCGGCCTTGGCTGGATCGTAATAGTCCCACTCGTTGGGCAGCGCGTGTTCCGTGAGATAGGTTTCCATATGGTTGTCACTCCACTCCAGGACCGGGCTGACCTTGAGCACGCCGAAATTCGGATCGAGCGACACGAGGTCGAGGTCGGCGCGGCCGGCATTCTGCACGCGGCGCAAGCCGGTGAGCCAGACGGTGGGCGCGAGTTCGCGCAGGCCGCGCTGGAACGGCTCAATTTTCATCTGCGCGCTGAATTTTTTCAGGCCCGCCTCGTCGTCCAGTCCCGGCACGGCGCCGTGCACCGCGTCGCGATGCGCCGCCGTGAGCGTGGGCAGATAGGGCCGGAGGTTCAGACCGAGCCGCTCCCGCAGCTGCTCGGCGTGGCGGTATGTCGCCGGACGGTTGTAGCCGTGATCCACCCAGAGCACGGGAATGTCGGGTTGCGCCTGTGTCGCCAGGTGCAGCACCACCGCCTCGTAGGGGCGGAAATTCGTCGAGAGGACGGCGCGGCCCCCGGCTTGGCCGATGGCCCAAAGGGTGATTTCGAGCGGTGAGCGGGACCGCAGCTCGCGGTTCCAGCGGGCAAGGGATTCGGTGGTCATGGTGTCAGGATGTCGTGACGGTGGCCGCTTCCGGCAGCAGCACGCGGGTGGCGAAGTCGCCGAACCGCTCGCCGGCTGTGCGCCCGTCGCGCCACCGGGCAAACAATGGCCGCAACTCGGTCTCCACGTCGGGCTCCTTGACGACCTCCCTGAACAGCCGGTTCAGGCGCGTGCCGGCCGCGTTGCCGCCCAGCCAGAGCTGGTAGCGCCCGGGCGCCTTGCCGACGAAGGCGATCTCCGCCGTGTAGGGCCGCGCGCAGCCGTTGGGGCAGCCGGTGGAGCGGATGATGATTTCCTCGCCGCCGAGACCCTCGGCGGCGGCCACGGCCTCGATCCGGTCAATGAGTCCGGGCAACATGCGCGCGGATTCGGCGAGCGCGAGGCCGCAGGTCGGCAGCGCCGGGCAGGCCATGGCGGCGGCGTGGAGCACACTGGCCTGAGCGGCGGTCGGCACGCCATGGGCCGCGAGCAAGGCGTCGATCGCGGCGCGGTCGCCGTCGGGAATGTTGGCGAGGATAACGTTCTGGTTGGCCGAGAGGCGGAACTCCGTGCGCGGAAACTGCTCCGCCACGGCCCGCAGAGCCGCCTTGAGCGTGCGGCCAGGCACATCCTTGATGCGGCCGGTCTCCACGAAAATCGTGAGGAATTGCGACCCGTCCACGGCGCGATGCCAGCCGTAGAGATCGCCCGTGGTCGTGAAGCGATACGGGTGCAACGGCGCCAGCGTGAAGCCCAACCGTTGCTCGAGCTCGGCGCGCGTCCAATCGACACCGCGCTCCTCGACGATGTATTTCAGGCGCGCGTGCTTGCGGTTGGCGCGGTCACCGAAGTCGCGATGGATCGTCAGCACGGCCCGGGCGACAGCGAGGAGTTTTTCCCGCGGGATAAAACCCAACTCGCTCGCGAGGCGCGGATAGGTGGTCACATTGCCGTGGCTGCGGCCCATGCCGCCCCCGACCGTGACATTGTAGCCGAGCAGTTCGCCGTGCTCCACAACCGCGATGAATCCGAGGTCGTTGGTGAAGACATCCATGTCGTTCGTCGGCGGCAGCGCGAAGGCGATCTTGAATTTGCGCGGCAGGTAGGTCGGCCCGTAGAGCGGGTCGGTGAAGCTGGCGTGGGCTGGATCTTCCAGGTTCAACTGCACGCCCTCAACCCAGATGGCGTGATAGGCCTGGGTCACGGGGGCGAGGGCCTCGGCCACGCGCACGCTGTCCGCATATAGCAGCGCCCGCGCCGGGGAGGTGGCCGGGGTCGGCGGCGCCATGACATTGCGGTTCACATCTCCGCAGGCCGCGAGCGTCGAGAGCAGCGCCTCGTTGATCTGCCTGATCAGCGGGCCGAGGCCCGCCTTCACGACGCCGTGAAACTGCAGGCTCTGCCGGGTGGTGACGCGCAGGGTGTCGTTGCCATGGCGTGACGCGAGGTCGTCGAACACCCGCCATTGCGCGGCACTCATCACGCCCCCGGGGATGCGACCCCGGATCATCAGTTGGTATTTTTTGCCCGTCTTGCGGAGGTCGCGGTCATCCTGCTGGTAGATGCCGTGGAATTTGATGAATTGCTCGTCATCCTCCGAAAAACGGTCGGTGGCGGGATCCGCGAGGGTGGCCGCGATGGTGCCGGCCAGTGTGGGGATGCGCGCCTTGAGTTGCTCGTTCTTGGACGGCTGGGCCGTGGTGGTCAGGGACATGACACGCAAAGCCAACGGAGTGCTTGACCGGCCGCAAGTTCTATTCTTGTCATAGGTCATGTCCCCAATAATGTTTAACGGATACCCACCCTCCCAATCCGGTTATGTCTGGCTGGTAGGGGCCGGACCGGGTGCCATCGACCTTATCACGATGCGCGGCCGCCAGGCCTTGGCCCATGCGGAAGTGGTGCTCTACGATGATCTGGCCAACAGTGAACTCCTGGAGATTTGCGCCGCCGGCACCGAATTCATCCACGTCGGCAAACGCGCCGGACGCCACAGTGCTCCCCAAGACGAGATCAACCGACTGCTCGTGGCCCACGCCCGCGCGGGGCGCCGGGTGGTGCGTTTGAAAGGGGGCGATCCGACCGTATTCGGACGTCTGGGCGAGGAGGTGCAGGCCCTGCGCTCGGCAGGCATCGCCTTTGAAGTGGTGCCGGGCGTCACCGCGGCTTGCGCGGCGGCGGCGGCGGCAGGCGTAAGTCTCACGCAGCGCGGACTTGCTTCGGCTGCTGTCCTCGTGACTGGGCACGAATGTGTGGGCAAAGCAGGCCCCGCCCTCGACTGGCAGACCCTGGCCCAAACCGGCGCGACCGTCTGCGTCTACATGGGCACCCGCAGCCTGGGCGCGCTCGCCACGCAATTGCTGTCCGCTGGCCGTCAGCCCGACACGCCGCTCCTCATTGTCTGCCATGCCTCCCTGCCCTCGCAAACCATCCACGCGGGCACACTAGAGTCCGCCGCGGAACTTGTCCGCGATATACAGGATACGCCGGCGCTCATCCTTATTGGGACGATCGCCGTGCATAACCGGCCAGATAACGCGACCCCGGCCCACGTAGACGAACCCGCGTATGCCGGATAATCTATTCCAGCGCTGGGGTGCGGGCTGGACCCGCCTCGTTGCCCGGGTGCCCCTCACCGACCAAGCCATCGTGCCCGAATTGCCCGCCAAAGCCTGCGGTGTTGCTCCGACGCCGTCCGATCCCGTCAAACCGGAGTCGCCGCCTGCCGCCAGCGCGCAGCCAAAATCTCGATAAGGCCGGGATGCGCGCCCACCAGCGGCGTCGGGAGCGTGTGGAGACCCGGGCGCTGCGCCTCAGCGCGGCGGCAGATCTGGGCAACATCGCCCTCCGGTCCCGCATGGCGGCCCGGCAGCAGGAACTGGCGAGCCACCACGACATCACCGGTCCACTCGGGTTGAGCGAATAAATCAGCCAGCAGCGGGTCGTTGAAGGCGTAGTCGGGTCCGGCTCGGCGTTCCATGCTGCACGGGGCCACCAGCGCGCCCGCGTCCAGCAAGCCGCGCAACTGCCCGGCCAATGCATCGCGCACGGCCGTCACCGCGCGCACCGGGCTCCCATGGTCAACCAGCGCCACGCGGAGCGGCGAGCCCCCGCCCCCCGCCACCCTGACGTGATCGGCTAGAATCCGGGCGAGCCGGTCGTCCTCCGGTTGAAACAGCGGCGCGGCCACGCGCACGCGCAACGCCGGGTATTTCCCCCGCACATGCGCGACCCGCTCCGGCAGATAGTCGGTCAGCCCGCGGCTCGGCCCGAAAAAGAGCGGCAAGACAACGAAATCGGTGGTGCCGCCGGCCAGCCGCCGGGTGAGCGCCGGCTCAAATATTTCCGCCGCCACGCCGCCGAGGGCTTCCGCCGGCACCGCGCTGGCGTGCAACAGCGACACCGGCACGACGGCGGTGCCAAGTTTACCGGCGAGGGCTGCGGCGATCTCCCGCAAGGCGAGCGTCGCCGCCGGTTCGAGCGAACCGTTATCCACCAGAAATGTGACCGCCCCAGCCATGGCACCCATCAACCGCGTTGCCGCTCGGCCAGAGCCCGGGCAATCTCGGCGGCGAAGAACGGACCACGATAGATCAACCCGGTGTAAAGTTGCACGAGCGTGGCGCCGGCATCCAGTTTCTCGCCGGCCGCCGCCTCGTCCATGATCCCGCCCACGCCGATGATCGGCAGCCGGCCGTTCGTGGCGCGCGCAATATAATTGATGATCTCGGTCGAGCGCCGCCGCACGGGCGCGCCACTCAGTCCGCCCGCCTCGGTGACCGCCGCCAAGGCGCCCGGCTGGGCGAGCGTTGTGTTCGTGGCGATGATGCCGTCGAGC
>DAORVZ010000163.1:0-5228 GCA_035434005.1 Lacunisphaera sp. | reverse complement strand
GCGCGCGCGCGGCCTGTCGGGGATCGACGCGATCTGGGTCGGCCAGTGCGACTGCGGGCAGACGACCTTTGCCGCCACCGGCGATGCCAAGGCGGTTCAGGCGTTCTTCGATGCGCTCGGCGCCAAGGATTACTGGGCGCAGTTCCAGCCCTCGCCCGAGTTCGTCGTGCTCTTCCTCCCCGGCGACCAGTTCCTCGCCGGCGCCTTGCAGGGCGACCCAACGCTCATCGACCGTGCCATCGCGAAGAAGGTCCTGCTCGCCACGCCCGCCACGCTCATCGCCCTATTGAAGGCCACCGCCTACGGCTGGCGCCAGGAGGACGTGTCGCGCAACGCGCAGGTGATCGCCGACCTCGGCCGCCAGCTCTACGACCGCATCGCCGGCTTCGCCGACAACCTCGACAAGGTCGGCCGCGGCCTCGAGACCGCGAGCAAGGCCTATAACTCCGCCGTCGGCTCCTTCGAGCAGACCCTCCTCCCCGGCGCCCGCAAATTCTCCGAGCTAGGCGCCAAGGGCGTGAAGGAACTCGCCGACCCCACCACCGTCGAGACCACCCCCCGCGACGTCATCAAGCGGGCGTGAGGTAACAACTGAAATCAGCCCAGAAGAGTATGCCTCCGTGGGTCTATTTATGGATTTTGCGTCTTGCTGGTGGTGAGCGTTTAGAAAAAGCAAAAACCGAGGATTACCGCTATTGGTTCGGGTATCTCGTTCTCACCCCAATCTGGATCTTTGCCTTCCCAACCCTTGACCGGGGCATTTTAGATCAGGGAACAACGTTCGCTATA
Source organism: Lacunisphaera sp. (assembly GCA_035434005.1). GTDB lineage: Bacteria > Verrucomicrobiota > Verrucomicrobiia > Opitutales > Opitutaceae > Lacunisphaera. The sequence goes on along the minus strand of DAORVZ010000163.1, from coordinate 4,439 downwards.
TGGGTATATTCTGTCTGCTTTGCGTTAGTCGTAATAGCGTCTTCCTTGATATGGGCAAAACTCGTGCCTGCGAAAATATCGTTGTTACTTAGTTTACCAGTATGGGTTCTCACCATTTGCATTATTTTGGATCTCATCTAACCGCACCAAACTAAAGTGAGCACTACACATTCCCTCGAAGGCCGCTGGCAGCCCGTCTATGCCGAACTCGATGGCGAGGAGGCGCCGAAGATGATGCTCGATAAGATGGAGATCGAGTTCAACGGCGGCGAATACGCCGTGCGTTTCGGCGGGCAGACCGCCGACCAGGGCAGCTACACGCTCGACGCCGAGGGCCACCTCACGCTCGCCGGCATGATCGGCCCCAATGCGGGCAAGTCCATTCCGGGCATCTACAAATTCGCCGGCGACACGCTCTCCATCTGCTACGGTCTCGGCGGCACCCGCCCCAGGAAATTCGCCACCCAAGGCGAGGAACAGCTCTACCTCGCCAATTACAGGAAGAAAGTAGCGAGTAGTGAGTAGCGACCAGCGAGCATCCAAACCCCAGGCCTCACCTGTCTTCCTACTCGCTACGCACTACTCGCTACCCGCTACTTCATCCCCCATGCACGTCTCCGGCCTGTTCCTCTACCCCGTCAAATCCCTCCGCGGCTTCGCCGTGCCCGCGGTGGAGATCGATGACCTCGGCTTCGCCGGCGACCGGCGCTTCCTCGTGATCGACGAGACGGGCAAATTCCTGACGCAACGCCAAGTCACCCGCATGGCGCTGGTCAGCACCACGCTCGCGAACGGCACGCTCACCCTCTCCGCCGACGGCGCCGGGAGTGTCAGCCTCCCGACCGCCTCCGACCCGGCTGCGCCGCTCCACCCCGTGGCCGTCTGGAAAAGCGAGGGTCTGTTGGCCGAGGACTGCGGCCCGGCGGCGGCGGCCTGGCTCAGTGATATCCTCCAGCTCAAGTGCCGGCTCGTCCGCCTCGGGGAAAAGTTTCGCCGCCCCGTCTTGAAGAAGGCCGCCCGACCGGGCGATCACTTCAGTTTCGCCGACGGCGCCCCCATCCTCGTCACCAGCGAGGCTTCCCTCGCCGACCTTAACGACCGCATCCGGCAGAACAGCGGCGAACCCGTGTCGATGGATCGCTTCCGGCCGAATCTCGTCATCACCGGCTGCACGCCTTTTGCCGAGGACGAGTGGCCCTGCATCCGCCTCGGCGATGTTGTGCTGCGCAAGGCCGGCAGGAGCGACCGCTGCATCATGACGACGACCGACCAATTGACCGGCGTGCGTGGCAAGGAGCCACTCCGAACCCTGGCCACCTTCCGCCGCGATCCGGTCGAATCTTCGTCTGTGTATTTCGGCGCGAACTTCATCAACGAGTCAAAGCGCGGCACGGTGCGCGTGGGCGACGCGGTGGATTTAATTTAGCCACGGATTTCACGGATGCTTACGGATAAGGGCCAAGGCCGATTTGCACTGGAGCACGCGGAGAAAAGGCATCAGCCGTCCGCAAGGCTATGGCCGACGAGGGAGACCGGAATCTCCGCTTCCTCAACGTCCTCCCGTAAAAAAGGCTGATTGGTTTTCCATCCGTTTTCATCCGTGCAATCCGTGGCCAAAAAAGTTCTGGTCAGGCCTGACGGCTTCTCATGCATTTCCCCGATCACGAAACCCTGCTGGCTATCGGCGTCACCCTCGTGATGGCCGGCGTCATCCTGCGCGGTTTCGCCGCGCAAAGCCGGCGTGATCTTGCGCGCCGCAAGCAGCACCGACTTGACGCTCGCCGGTCCGCCGACGCGATCCTGAACAATGATCTCGACCAGCCCCCCAGCTGGCTGGAGCGGCACCTCGGTCGCGTCGCTCACGCCGTTCTGCTCGGCGGCGTGGCCGTCACGATCGCCGCCTTCTGGCGCCGCTGAGGTTCACCAGTCCCCGCTCACGCGGCCGCGCGAGGATTTGTGTTTCGCGCGGTGTTTCTTGCCCTCGATCATCCGCGCCTTTTGGCCGCGGGATTTCTGCCGCTTCTGGCGGCGGACGAGTTCCCGCGCCGCCCGTGCCTGGTTGGCGACCCCGGTCCGGCGCCCCTCCAGCTTGTCGGCCAGTTCCGACCAAGCGAGGAGCCGGTTGACCGACTGGCTGCGTTCGCGCTGGCAGCGCACCTCCACGCCGGTCGGCCGGTGCCGCAACACCACCGTGGACGAGGTCTTGTTGATCTTCTGGCCGCCCGCCCCGGCCCCGCGGATAAAGCGTTCCTCCACCTCCTCCGGCCGCACGCCGAGGGAGACAAATCGCGCGCGCAGCGGCGCTTCCACCAGATCCGGAAATTCAGCCATGTTTTTGTCCGGCAAGATGAAACCAAACCCACCGCCCGCAGTCAAACCAAGCCCGGGCGTCCGCACTCATCTCTTGTCACCGGCCCTTCCGCCACCTTCACTGCCACCCTTACTTTTCACTCCCGCCTCCCCTATGATCACCGGTCCGACTTGGTCCCAAAAACTCCGCAACGAAATCGGCCAGGCTGTCATCGGCCAGGATGCTGTCATTGAGCGCCTGCTGGTCGCCTTGCTTGCCAATGGTCACGTCCTCCTCGAGGGCATGCCGGGCCTCGCCAAGACGCTCCTCATCCGGTCGCTTGGCACCGCCATGGGCGTCCAGTTCGAACGCATCCAATTCACGCCCGACCTGCTGCCGAGCGACGTCGTCGGCACCATGATCTTCTCGCCCAAGGACGGCGGGTTCGCGACCCACAAGGGCCCGATCTTCGCCAACCTCGTGCTCGCCGACGAAATCAACCGCGCCCCCGCCAAGGTTCAGTCCGCCCTCCTCGAGGCCATGCAGGAGCGCCAGGTCACCATCGGCGGCCACTCGCACATCCTACCCAAGCCGTTCTTCGTGATGGCGACGCAGAACCCCGTCGAGCAGGAGGGCACCTACCCGCTGCCCGAGGCCCAGACCGACCGCTTCCTCTTCAAGCTCCTAGTCGACTACCCGACCGCGAGCGAGGAATCCCTGATGATGGAGCGCTGGGGCCAGGTCACCAAGCAGCCCGCGCTCCAGGCCGTCTCCAGCGGGGAGGAACTGCTCGGACTCCGCACGCAGGTCGACGCCATCCACGTCTCGCCCGCGGTGCAGGCCTACATCCTCGCGCTCGTCCGCAGCTCCCGCGAACTCGCCGCGCAGGCCGAGGGCGGCGCCAGCAAGCGCCTCCTCAATTTCGGCGCCTCGCCCCGCGCCTCGCTCGCCCTCTTCCAGGCCGGTCGCGCCCTCGCCTGGCTCCGCGGCGGCGACTACCTCTCACCCGCTCTCGTCCAGGAAATCTTCCACGACGCCCTCCGCCACCGCGTCGGCCTCACCTACGAGGCCGAGGCCGAGGGTCTCACCTCCGACAAGATCCTCGACCAGGTCCTCGTCCGCACCCCGGTGCCCGCGAAGGTTTAATCGTTCTCATTCTCCTACTTCTTCTCTTTCTCCCCTGAGAGAACGAGGAACGAGAATGAGTAGGAGAACGATCAAGATGCCCGCCCCCGTCCCAGCCACCGCCGCCCTCGTCACCTCCCAGCTCGCCCTCCTGCGCCAGCTGGAATGGCGCGTGCGCCATGCGGTGGAGAACGTGCTGAGCGGCGAATACCGTTCCGCCTTCCGCGGTCGCGGCATGGAGTTTGACCAGGTCGTCAAATACACCTTCGGCGACGATATCCGCGACATCGATTGGAATGTCACCGCCCGCCTCGGCGAGCCCTACCGCAAGAAATTCATCGAAGAGCGCGAGGTTTCGCTGCTCCTCCTCTTCGAGGACAGCGTCAGCCTGCAATTCGGCTCCGGCGCACAGTCCAAGCGCGAGGCCCTGCTCGAACTCGCAGGGCTCGTGATGATGCTCGGCGCCGTCAACCGCGACCGCGTCGGCTTCCTCCACGCCTCGCCCGCCGGCTACAAGCTGCAGGAGCCCGTCCGTGGCCGCGGCCAGATCCTCCACGCCGCCGCCACCCTGCTCGGCCAGACACCGCCGCCTCTCACCTCCGACCTCACACCTCAAACCTCCGGCACCTTCGTCCCCTGGCGCCTCCTCGCCAAGGCCGCGCCGCGCCACAGCATCCTGATCTGGCTCGGGGATTTTCCGCCGCGTATCGAGCCCGAGGGCTGGAGCGTGCTCTCGCGCCGCTACCAGACGATGGGCTTCCGCGTGGAGGACCCATGGGACCGCGAGCTGCCATTCGACCGCATCCTGACCACCTACGACCCCGTCGCCGGCCGGCTGGTCAACCTCAACGGCGCCTCGTCCGCCCAGCGCGCTGCCCATGCCGAGTGGGTGCAGTCCCGCGACGCCTCCTTTCACGCCATCTTCCCGAACGTCCTGACCCGCCTCACCGTCCGCACCGACGAAGAGCGCCTCGAGGCCCTGGTCCGCTTCTTTCACCGCCGGATGGCCGCCGGGAAGCGCCGC
>DAORVZ010000162.1:0-5269 GCA_035434005.1 Lacunisphaera sp. | reverse complement strand
GTCGTGCTGGCCTCGAGCGACCGCGATCCCGGCACCTACTACGTGCTCAACCTGCACCAGCCCTCCCTCAGACAGATCGGCAAGATCAACGCGCGCATCAACCCGGCGGAGATGCGGCCGATGGAGCCCATCACCATCCAGGCCCGCGACGGACTGACACTGCACGGTTATCTCACCCGCCCGGCCGGTTCCGGGGGCCAACCCGGCCCTCTCATCATCAATCCCCATGGCGGCCCCTTCGGCGTGCGCGACCAGTGGGGGTTCAATCCCGAGGTGCAGCTCCTCGCGAACCGCGGTTATGCCGTCCTCCAGATCAACTACCGCGGTTCGGGCGGCTATGGTTATTCCTTCATGAAGGCCGCCCAGAAGGAGTGGGGTGGAAAAATGCAGGACGATCTCACCGACGGCGTAAAATGGGCCATAGCCCAAGGCATCGCTGACCCCGCACGCGTTGCCATCTACGGCGCCAGTTACGGCGGCTACGCCGCCCTGGCCGGCGTTACCTTCACCCCCGAGCTCTATTGCTGCGCCGTCAATTATGTGGGCGTCTCGGATCTCAACCTGATCACCAGTTGGGCGCGGGGCCGTGCCGGCCGCGGCAACGACATGTTCTATCGCGAATGGGTCGGCGACGACAAGGACTACAAATACAACCGCTCGCCCGTGAACTTCGTCGACCGCATCCGCGTGCCCACACTCCACGCCTACGGCTACAACGATCCCCGCGTGGTCATCGAAAACTGGACCCGCCTGGAATCCAAGCTCAAGCAGCTCGGCAAGCCCTACGAGATCAGCATTCAGGGCAACGAGGGCCACGGCTTCCGCAACGAGGCCGGCCGCATCGGTTATTATGCCCGGCTGGAGGCCTTTCTCGCCAAGCACATGGCCGGCAAGAATCCCGCCGCCCGGCTGGCGCCCCTGAACGTTCTGGAAATGCCGGCGAAGGAAAGGTCCAACTGATCCCGGCCGCCTCGCACCGTATCAGCCGCAGGCGGAGTCAATTGACTCCGCCTGCTTCGTCTCCGAAACTCCGCGCGTTGCTCCCCCGCCCGATGCTCAACCCCTCCCACGATCCCGCGCGCACCAGCTGGATTGAGTCCGCCAATCAGCCCGCGTCGGACTTTCCGCTGCAGAACCTGCCCTTGGGCGTCTTCCGCACTGCGGATAATCCTGCGTCTCGCATCGGCACCGCCATCGGTGACCAGATTCTCGACCTGTCTGCCGCCGCCGGACTGGGACTTCTCCCCGCCGCCGTGCGCTCTGCCTGCCAGCAGGCCACGCTGAATCCGCTGATGGCTGCCGGCCCGGCGGTTTGGACCGCACTCCGGGCCCGGCTGAGCGAGTTTCTCGGCGCCGACTCCTGTCCCGCTGCGCTGCGCGCCCAAGTCCAGGCCTGCCTCCTCCCGCAGAGCGCCGCCACGATGCAACTGCCGGCCGCCATCGGCGACTACACGGATTTCTACGCGTCGGTTTTCCATGCCACCAACGTCGGCAAACTCTTCCGGCCCGACCAGCCGCTGCTGCCCAACTACAAATGGGTGCCCATCGGTTATCACGGCCGCAGTTCGTCCATCGCGATCAGCGGCACCCCGGTGCGTCGGCCGCTTGGCCAAAGCAAGTCAGTCGAAGCTCCGGCCCCGCACTTCGGTCCGAGCAAGTCACTCGACTACGAACTCGAGCTCGGCGCCGTCGTCGGGCCGGGCAACCCCCGGGGTGAGTCCATTCCGCTCGCCGCCGCCGCCGGCCACCTCTTTGGCGTCGTGCTACTCAACGACTGGTCGGCCCGCGACCTCCAGTCCTGGGAATACCAGCCGCTCGGCCCTTTCCTCGCCAAAAACTTCGCCACCACGATCTCACCGTGGGTCGTGACGATGGAGGCGCTCGCGCCGTTCCGGGTGCCAGCCTTCGTCCGCCCATCGGACGATCCGGCCCCGCTGCCTTACCTCACCGACCCGACGGACACCGCGCAGGGCGGCCTCGATCTCACGCTCGAGGTCTGTCTTCTCACGGAAAAAATGCGCGCGACCGGCGCCGCCCCGCACCGCGTGAGCTCCGGCAATTTCCAGCAGATGTATTGGACGCTCGCACAGCTGCTCACGCACCACGCCAGCAACGGCTGCAACCTGCAGCCAGGCGACCTCCTCGGCAGCGGCACCGTTTCCGGTCCGACGCCGGATTCGCGCGGCTGCCTGCTCGAACTCACCACCCGCGGCACCGAGCCCCTCCGCCTGCCCCACGGTGAGGAGCGCGGCTTCCTGGAGGACGGCGACGAGGTGATCCTGCGCGGCTATGCCGCGCGGCCCGGCGCGCGGCGCATCGGCCTCGGGGAGTGCCGCGGCCGCGTGCTGCCCGCCGCCTAATCCTCCACCGGCCGCAGTAATAGCCGGTAACCCATGGTGTCCGTCGGACGCGTCTCGGGTGTGACCTCAACGCGCGAGGCGACGCGACAATGCACTGGGCCGACTTTCCAATTACCCCCGCGCAGCACCGGCTCTCGTTTGCCGCGGATGCCATAGGTCCCCTCCGCGACATTGCCGTGCATGTCAAAGAGACCCCACGCGTTGGCCTTGCGCGAGGCCACCGGAGCCGGGGCGTCATGCGAACCGCCGCCGCGGGCATAAACCGCGAGGAGGTTCAGGGCGGGGTCGTCGCGCTCACTCGTCAGGTTGCTGCCGTTGTTGAAGGCGGTCTCCGTGCCGGCGCGCGCGGCGTATTCCCATTCAATTTCTGTGGGCAGATCCGCCTGGTAGGGCAGTCCCAACCGGCGGAGCGCAGCATTGATTTTCTCGATTGCTCCGCCGGTGCCGGTGAGATCCCGCCAAGCCACCTGCTCGACCGGGCGGGCCTCGTCACCCAAGGCGCGGCTGGTGCTGGGATTCTTGCCCGTGAGCGCCCGATGCTGCCGTTGCGTGGTCTCGGTCTCGGCCAGATAAAAATCCTTCGGGATGTCGGTCTTGGTGCGCGGGAGATCGTTGCGCTGGCGGCCTTGTTCGTCCGGCGGCGAACCGGCCTGAAACCCGCCGGCGGGCACCCAGCGGAATTTCAGCACGGTGCCATCGGCCAGTGGCACCACGACTTCCGCTGGCGGCGGCAGCCGTTTCATCACCAAGGGCACGTTCTCCGTATCGGGAAGGATTTCCGCGCTGAACTCGAGCGGCTCGTATTTCGTAGCGTTCGCCGTGAATGTCACTTGACCTGGTCGCAACTCCACGAGCGCCGTGCCGGTGGCGTCTGCCGTCACCACTTGCTCAGCTACCTTCACCTGGGCCTGCGGAGGCAGGCCGGTGAGACGCACCGGGTGCGGCGGCATCCGCTGTAGGGCGATGGCCATCTCGGTCGCTTTTTCGTCGGCACCGATCTCGCCGACCCAGTCCAAATAACCCGGCGCCTTCACGCGCACGGCTTGCGGCCCTGGCATCAATTCCAGCTGTAGCCGACCGCTGGCGCCCACCGTATAATTGCGTTCCTGATGCGTGATGATCGCACCCGTCGGCATGCCGGTGAGGGCAAATTTTCGCCCCACCTGTGCTTCTGGTGACGCCGGCTTCGGCTCCACCTTAGGCAACTCCGCCACTGCACCAGTGGGCGCGGCGGATAGGGCGACGACCGACACGGCCCCCGCCGCCGGAGCAACGGGAGATTCGCGGCGGGCGGTCAACCAGACCACCGCCCCGGCGAGCAGCAGACTGGCCGCGATCGCCGGGCCCAGCCAACGGCGCCCGCTTCTCCCTTGCCGGATTTGGCGCAATGCCTCAGCCGCTTCACGCGCCGTCTGGTAGCGTTGCGCCGGATCCAGCGCCAGGCACACCTTGATGAACTTGTCCCAGCGGGGATCGAGCCCCGGAACCAGCCGGGATGGCGGCTCGGCGATCCCGTGCGGCTTTTTCCCAGTCAGCAGATAATAAGTCATGACGCCGACCGCCCAGATATCTGATCGGGCATCCGAAGGCTGCATGCTGCGCGCTTCGGGCGACATGAAATCAATCGTCCCGACCATGACCCCCGTCGTGGTGACGCTGTCGCCGCCGAACGGTGACGCCGTGCCGCCCGCGCGTTGGTATTCCGCCTCGTCCCCCACGCGCGCGAGCCCGAAATCCGAAATCTTGGCCTCGCCGGTTTTCTCCAGCAGCACATTGGCGGGCTTCAAGTCACGATGCACTAAGCCGGCCTCATGGGCATGGGTGAGCCCTTGCAGGATCTGTCCGGTCAGGCGCTGCACCTCGGCGGCCGGGGCGCCGCCGCCGGAGCGCCGGTGCTTCTCGAACCACTCCTCCAGCGAGCCGCCATCCACATATTCCAGCACCAGGTAGAGCTTGCCTCCGCTCTCGCCGAAGTCGGTGACATTGACGATATGCGCATGCTTGAGCCGACCCACCATCACGCCCTCCTTCTTGAAACGCGCCACAAAAGACTGATCCTGGGCCAACAGTGCCGGCAGGACTTTCAGTGCAAAATCCTTCTTCAGCGCCGTGTGTTTCGCCAGATAAACCACGCCCATGCCGCCCTGTCCCAGCACGCGCTCCACCTTGTATTGCCCGACCACGTCGCCGGACTGAAACATCTCCTTCGCGGCGTTGGTGCGCGGAACAAATACTGTCTTTTCAGGCGGGCCTTCCATGGGGTGCAGCGCGCAGTCAATCGGCCGCGCGCCCCGACGCCAGAACGAAACCAAAATGCCGGGTTGACCGTGGTTCCTCTCCGGGCCTTAGCTAGCGGCATCATGACGCGCCCGCTTAGCCGCCTCGTATCACTTCTCGCGCTAACCCTCGTCACCACCGTCCCGACGTGGGCCGTGCCGCTCAAGATCAGTGTCAACCCCGCTGGCGCCACCATCGTCACCGAGACGGGCCAGCGCCTGCCCGCGCCCGCCACTATCGAGCTCAAGCGGCGCGACACCGCCTACACCTTCACCATCGAGAAGCCCGGCTACCAGACCGAGACCGCCACTTGGAACACCAAGGAAAAGATCCGCGAGCTCACCATCGCCCTCGCCCCGCTCGCGACCGAAAAGGAAATCACCATCAAGACCAGCCCCGACGGCGCCACCGTCACTATCGACGGCAAGCCCGCCGGCCCCACTCCCCTCACACGGCCCGCCACCTTCACCCGCGACACCAAGCATTCCCCCTGGAAACCGCTCGCGGTCACCGTCGCCAAGACCGACTACCAGAGCGAAGCCTTCAACCTAGCCTACGACAATCCCACCGCCAGCGCCACCCTCGGCCAGTTGCGCAAGGAACGCGTGTTCAGCGTGGACGCCAAGGCCGGC
>DAORVZ010000161.1:0-5278 GCA_035434005.1 Lacunisphaera sp. | reverse complement strand
GAATTCTAGCCAGGTGTCGGCCACCTTCAAAAGCGGTCGCCAGCCAGGTGCGGACGATCTTCATGGCTTCATCTTCGGTGATCGTTCGCTGGCCGAGGGAGAGACAGTTGCCGTCATTGTGCGAGCGATTCCAGATGGCGACCTGCTCGTTCCAGCAGAGACCGCAGCGCACACCTTTCACGCGGTTGGCGACAATGGCCTCACCGTTGCCTGATCCGCCCAGCACGATGCCGCGCTCGACCTCGCCGCGCGCGACGGCCTCGGCCACCGGGCGGATGAAATCCGGATAATCGCACGGCGCATCCGAGGTGGTGCCGCAGTCCTTCACGGTATGCCCCTCGGCTAGCAGCATGGCCTTGATCTTTTCCTTGTAGGCGTAGCCGGCGTGGTCGGAGCCGATGGCGATGGTGAAGTTTTTCATAACGTCTTTATGGCTGGTGTGCGCAGACAGGTTGCGGCTGCCGATATTCCCGTCACACTTGCCCTCCGCAAACCAAAACCCGCCATGCGCCTCATCTCTTCCATGCTTTGTCTCGCTTCGGTCGCCCTGCTGGCGGCCTGTTCCTCCACGCCCGAGTCCCGTATCGACAAAAATCAGGGGACCTTCGGTGCTTATGCGCCCGCGGTGCAGCAGAAGATCCGCGCGGGCGAGGTCGACGTGGGTTTCACGCCGGAGATGGTGCGCTTGGCCTTGGGGGAACCGACGAGGCAATTCAACCGCCAGACCGGGAGCGGCACAACAGAGGTCTGGGTGTATCATGACAACGGCCCGCGCTTCAGCTTTGGCGTTGGGATCGGCGGCGCGGTCGGTCGGCACGGAGGGGCTGGGGTCGGTGTGAGCACCTCGACTGGCGGTTCCGATCCCGGGGAGAAGATGCGCGTCGAGTTCCGCGACGGCAAGGTGGCGGCGGTTGACTATGTGAAGCGGTGAGCGGCCTCGGGTTTTCCCGCCCTCATCCCGCGTCAATCACCCGGAGGAATGCGGTCAGGTCGGAAAAATCCTTGAACACCGCCGTCGGCGTGTGCGCCGCGAGTTCGGCCACACTGTAACGGCCGGTGGCGACGCCGATGGTCTTCGCCCCGATGACCTTGCCGCACTCGATGTCGTGCGGCGTGTCGCCGATGATGTAAGTGTCGGCGGTGGCAAACTCGACGGCATGACGTTCATTTGCCCGGCGCAGGGCGTGCGGGCCAAGGTCGTTGCGGCGCGGGCTGTCGTCGGCAAAGGCGCCGAACTCGAAGTAGTGCCAGACCTTGTAGTGCGTGAGCTTGCATTCCGCGCCGCGCCGCAGGTTGCCGGTCAGCAGACCTTGGGCGAGGTCCTTGCGGTGATGGAGGGTTTCCAGCAGTTCCAACACACCCGGCAGCACCTGGCCCTGGCGCCCGTCCTGCAGTTCCTGCGGCAGCAGTTCCAGGTAGGTCTCGAGGTAGTCATGGGAATTCTGCGGCGTGTCGGGCAGGCCGACATGCCGGAAAACCTCACCCGTGATCCAGCTGTCGGTGCGCCCGGCCCAGTCGATCCGGGTGAGGTCGCAGGTCACACCGAAGCGTTTGGTCAACGCTTTCTCCATGGCGCGGACTCCCGCGCCGTGGGAGACAATGATCGTGCCGTCGATGTCCCAGAGGATGAGTTTCTTCACGTGTTTGGTGCAGGCTCCTACAAAAGACAAAGCAGGGCTGACGCGTTCAAGCGCTAATCACTCGGCCTCGGCGTTGGCCGTCGTGGCGTTGCGCACTACGGTGTAGGTCGTGCCGCCGAGGATGAGCGCGGCGCCGATCATCTCGTGCACGGCGAAATGTTCGTGGAAGAACAGCATGCCGCCCAAGGCGGTGCCAAGCGGCACGAGCATCTGGATCAGCGAGCCCTCGGCGACGGGGAGGTCGCGGAAGGCGCGCGTCATGGCCAGCTGGCCGACGCCGGCAGTGATGCCGACGAGCAGCAGCACGCCCCAGGCGAGCGGCGGCAGCGGGTCGAAGGTCAGCACGGCGGGCACGCCGCAGATGGCCAGGGCATAGGTGCACTGGGCCGCGAAGATGGTCGAGGTGTGCTCGGTGGCGTGGAGCTGCCGGATGGTGACGACCACCCAGGCCGAGAGGAGCGCGCCGATGACGGCGAGCAGGTCGTAGATGCCGGGATGGGCGTCGGTCGCAAATACGTTGGTCAGCAGCCCGATGCCGATCAGCGCCGCCACGCCGCCGACGAGCACCGCCGGCCGGAGTTTTTCCTTCAGCATCCACGCCGCCAGCAGGGCGCCCCAGACGACATAGGTGTTGCTGATGAAGACCGCGCGTCCGGCGCCGAGTTTCACGACGGTCAGGTAGGTGACGTAGACGCCGATGCCGCCCACGATGCCGCGTTCCGCCACTTTCCAGCGTCGCCAGAGGTGCGTGGGCTGGAATTCCTGCCAGTAGACCGCGCAGATCATGGCCAGCCCGACCAGTCCGCGGCTGCAGGCCATCAGCCAGACGTTGACCTCGCCGAATTCGCCGAGGGCGCGGACGAGCAGCACGTTGGCCGTGAAGGCGGCGGCCGACAGCAGCATGAGGCCGACGGCGCGGCGGTGAGAGAGATGGGCGGACATGTGGGTGAAAAAAGACCGCGCCACAGTCGGCGCGGTCAAGGTTGGTCAGGCTGTGCGGCCTAAATCACATGCCGTGGATGGCGCTATTGCTGACGGCGAGGCCGGCTTCCTTGATGGCCTCGCTCATCGTGGGATGGGCGTGGATCGTGCGGCCGAGGTCCTCGGCGCTGCCGCCGTATTCCATGTGCGTCACGATCTCGGAGATGAGTTCACCCGCGTTGGCGCCGAGAATCTGCGCGCCGAGGATCTTGTCCGTCTTGGCGTCGGCGATGATCTTGACGTAGCCGTCGGTCGCGTCGGCGGCGATGGCGCGGCCGTTGGCGGCGAAGTTGAACTTGCCGATGTTGATCGCGATGCCCTGGGCCTTCGCCTGGTCCTCGCCGAGGCCGACGCTGGCGACCTCGGGGTGAGTGTAGACGATGCCCGGGACGAGGTCCCAATTGATATGGCCGGCCTTGCCGGCGATCCATTCGGCGACGGCGGCGCCATCCTCCTCGGCCTTGTGCGCGAGCATCGGGCCGGCGACGACGTCACCGATGGCCCAGATGTTTTTCGCGGAGGTGCGGAGATGGTGGTCGACCTTGACGCGCTTCTTCTCGTCGAGTTCAACGCCGGCCTTATCGAGGCCGAGATTGTCCGTGTAGGGGCGGCGGCCGACGGCCACGAGCACCTTGTCGGCAGGGAAGGAGAGCTTCTCGGTGCCGCGCTCGGCGGTCAGCACGCCGTTGGCGTAGCCGGTGACCTTGGCGCCGACCTCGATCTTGAGGCCCTGCTTCTGCATGAGGCGGGTGAAATTGCGGACGATGTCGTCGTCGTAGGTGGCGATGATTTTCGGCAGGAACTCGACGACGGTCACGTCGGCGCCGAGGCGCGACCAGACCGAGCCCAGCTCGACGCCGATGACGCCGCCACCGACGACCACGAGCTTCTTCGGCACTTCCGTGAAGGCGATGGCGTGGTCGCTGGAGACGACGGTCTTGCCGTCAAACTTCATGAACGGGAGTTCCACCGGGGCTGAACCCGTGGCGATGACGATGTTCTTGGCGGTGACCTCGGTGACGCCCTTCTCGCCCTTGACGGCGACGGTGGTGGCGGAGGTGAAGGAGGCTTCGCCGGTGAGGACGGTGACCTTGCGGGCCTTGGCGAGGAGGGTCAGGCCGCCGGTGTTCTTGGCCACGACCTCGTCTTTGCGCTTGAGCATCGTCGGCAGGTCGACCTCGACCGAACCGAGCTTGAGGCCGTGAGCGGCGGCGTGCTTTTGGGCGAAGGCGACATGCTCGGAAGAGTGGAGCAGGGCCTTGCTCGGGATGCAGCCGACGTTGAGGCAGGTGCCGCCGAGGGTAGAGCGCTTCTCGATGAGCGCGACCTTCAGGCCGAGTTGGGAGGCGCGGAAGGCGCACACGTAGCCGCCGGGGCCGGCACCGATGACGACGAGATCGTAGGAGGAGGCAGGGGAAGACATGGTGTGATCTTTCTTCTTTCTCTTAATCTTTCTCTTTCTCCCTCGGGCAGACGGCCTGACGGAAGATTAAGAGAAAGAGGAAAGAGAATGATTGGTTAGACGCCGACGATGAGGCGCGTGGGATCCTCGATAGCCTGCTTGACCTTGACGAGGAAGGTGACGGCTTCCTTGCCGTCGACGAGGCGGTGGTCGTAGCTGAGGGCGAGATACATCATCGGACGGATGACGACCTGGCCGTTGACGGCGACGGGGCGCTCGTTGATCGCGTGCAGACCGAGGATGGCGCTCTGCGGGGCGTTGAGGATGGGGGTCGAGAGCATCGAGCCGAAGATGCCTCCGTTGGTGATCGTGAAGACGCCGCCTTCGAGGTCGGCGAGGGTGATCTTGCCGTCGCGGGCTTTTTTGGCGGCCTCGCCGATGGCCTTCTCGATGTCGGCCATGCCCAAGGCGTCGCAGTTCCGGATGACCGGAACCATGAGGCCCTTCTCGGTGGAGACGGCCATGCTGACGTCGTAGTAGTGGTTCTGGACAATGGTGTCGCCGTCGATGCGGGCGTTGACGGCGGGGACATCGCGGAGGGCGTGGACGACGGCCTTGGTGAAGAAGCTCATGAAGCCGAGCTTCACGCCGTGCTTCTTCACGAAGTCGTCCTGGTATTTTTTGCGCAGGTCCATGACGGCGGACATGTCGACCTCGTTGAAGGTCGTGAGCATGGCGGCCTCGTGCTGCGCGGAGACCAGGCGGCTGGCGATGGTCTGGCGCAGCTTGGTCATCTTCATGCGGGTCTGGCGACCCGCAGGCGAGGGGCTAGAGGCTTGAGGCGAGGGAGCGGAAAGCGTGGCTGGCTTCTCGCCTTTAGCCTCTAGCCTCTGGCCTGCAGCGGCCGGCTCGGCCACAGCCAGCATGTCGCCCTTGGTGACGCGGCCAGCCTTGCCGGAACCGGCGACGGACGCGGGGTCGATGCCGGTCTCGGCCGCGAGGCGACGGACGGCGGGCGACTGCGTCGCCGGATTTTCGATTTTCGATTTTTGATTTTCGATTGGGACGGCCGGAGCCGAAGCGGCGTTCGCGGCGGACTCGTCGATCGAGGCCACGACTTGGCCGATCTTCACTTCGGTGCCGGCGGCGACCTTGAAGGTAATTTGGCCGGCGACCTCGGCGGTGCCTTCGGACGTGATCTTGTCCGTCTCGAGCTCGAAGAGGGGTTGGTCTTTCTTGACGATGGCACCGTCGG
>DAORVZ010000160.1:0-5291 GCA_035434005.1 Lacunisphaera sp. | reverse complement strand
CACCGCCTCCGCCATCCTCGCCGTCGAGGCCTTCAAGCTCGCCGGCGATCCCGCGGCCTATCCCGAGCAGCTCGCACAGGGCCTGACTGTCTGGCAACCGAAGCGCGTTCTCTGGAATTCCTTCCGCATCGGCACCGCCGGCCCGGGCGCGCTCAACGGCCCCGTCTTCAAACAGGACATCGGCGGCACCGATCCCGTCAGCGGTCAGGAGTTCGGCACCATTGCCGCGCGCAGCCGCGCCATGCACCAGACCCAGGGCCTCGCCGGCGCCGTCAACCGCGCCCGCACCGGCCCCAACGAGCAGAGCTTCATGCTGCTCGCGGGCTTGCCGGCCACGGACGACCTGATGAATGGCGTCGACACCACTTGGGCCCGATACCCCGGCGGCGTGGAAATCGGCGAACTCACCGCGGCCGCGCTCGCCCAATTCAAGACCGACGATCCCGCCGCCTCCGTGCCGGCGCTGCTCGCGTTGCGCACCAAGCTCATCGCGGTGCCGTCCGATCCGCTCGTCACCGACAAGCTCGACCAGCTCGACCGCATCATCCTGTCCTGTCTCGGCCTCAAGGTCGAAACCACCGTGACCCGCGCCGAGGCCCTGCCCGGTGAAACCATCCAGATCCACTACGCCATCAACCTCGCGGCGCGGAACATCCCGGTCCGCTACCAATTCACCCGCAGCCCGGTGTTGAAGGGCTCCGTCGAACTCGATCGTGATCTCGTTGCCGGTGAAGTGCTCGAGGGCAGCCTCAACGGCGTCCTCCTCCCCGACACCCCGGTCACCCAACCCTACTGGCTGCGGGCCGACGGCGCCGCCGGCATCTCGCGCGTGGATGACCCCGCCCTCATCGGTCGGGCGGAGAATCCCCCGGCGGTGCCGCTATATCACAGCTTCCTCGTCGGCGGCCAGACGCTGGTCATCCCCGGCGAGCCCGTCCCGCAGACCGCCGACGCACGCCGCCAGCGGCTTGATGTCATCCCGCCGGTCTCATTCGCGCTGAATTCCGATATCTATCTCGTGCCACCCGGCGCCACCAAGTCCGTCACCGTCGAACTCACGGCGGCGCGCGCCGGCAGCGGGGGCGTGCTCCGCCTCGAACTGCCACCGGGCTGGTCGGCCGCGCCGGGACCGCAGGATTTCCATCTGCCCAACGTCGGCGATAAATCCACTTTCACTTTCGCCCTCTCTTCTCCCTTCGCCGGCGGCGCCGGACGCCTACGCGCCGTGGCGACCGTCGATGGCCGGAACTATTCCAACCGGCGCGAGGAACTGCGCTACGCCCACCTGCCGGTCCAACTTCTCCAGCCGCCGGCGCGCGCCCGCCTCGCCAGCTTCCCACTCGCCACCAAGGGCGTCACTATCGGCTACCTACCGGGTGCCGGTGATTCCGTGGCCGAGTGCATCGCGCAGATGGGCTACGTCGTCCGCCTCCTGACCGGCGCCGACCTGACGCCGGCCAAACTCCAGGGCCTCGACGCCGTCGTCATCGGCGTGCGCGCCTTCAACGAGCGCACCGACCTGAAGGACGCCTTCCCCGGCCTGCTCGCGTGGGTCGATCAGGGCGGCACGGTCATCGCACAATACAACCGTCCCAACGGCCTGCTCGCCACGACGCTCGGGCCCTATGCGCTCTCGATCGACGGCCCGGCCCCGGCGCTCCGCGTCACCGATGAGACCGCGCCCGTTACTCTGCTCTCGCCCGACCACGCAGCGCTCAACACGCCGAACAAGATCAACCCCGCAGACTTCGACGGCTGGGTGCAGGAGCGTGGCGCGTATTTCCCGAGCAAGTGGGACGAGGAACGCTACACCGCCCTCCTTGGCATGAGCGACCCGGGCGAAGCCCCGCTGCGGAGCAGCGTCCTGGTCGCGAAACACGGCAAGGGTCATTATGTCTACACCGGCATCGGCTTCTTCCGCCAGCTGCCCGCAGGCGTGCCCGGGGCCTACCGCCTGTTCGCCAATCTCCTCGCCCTCGGCAAATGATGGCACGCACTCCGCTTTTATTTGGCCACGGATCACACGGATATATCCGGATTGATCCGATTTGATCCGAGCAATTCGTGCTAAAATAATCGCCCGCCCGCGCCATGCCCCCCACTCCTGAAAACGATCCCGGTGATTCCCCCGGCGTGCCCGGCTTCCGCACTTGGCGCGGGGTCTATCTGTTCGTCTTCGGCTGTTTCCTGCTGGTCGTTTTCGCGCTGACGTTGTTCGCCCGCTTCCACGCATGAGCCCCCTCGACTGGATTGTGCTCCTTGGGACGATACTCGGCATCGCAGCCTACGGCACGTGGCGCACGCGCCACACCGACAACCTCAACACCTACCTGAAGGGCAACCACTCGACCAAGTGGGGCACCATCGGCCTGTCGGTCATGGCCACCCAGGCGAGCACCATCACCTACCTCTCGCTGCCCGGCCAGGCCTACGAGAACGGCATTGCCTTCATCCAAAATTATTTCGGTCTGCCGCTCGCACTGATCCTGGTCTGCGCCGTATTCCTCCCGATCTACCGCAAGCTCGGCGTCTACACCGCGTATGAATACCTCGGGAAGCGCTTCGACCAGAAGACGCGCCTGCTCGGTGCCGGCCTCTTCCTCCTCCAGCGCGGCATCCAGGCCGGCATCACGATCTACGCGCCCGCCATCATCCTCTCGACGGCCTTCGGCTGGCGGCTCGACCTGACCATCGTCTTCACGGGCCTCGTGGCCATCGTCTACACCGTCACCGGCGGCAGCGCGGCCGTGAACCTCACCCAGAAATGGCAGATGGCCGTCATCTTCGGCGGCATGGTCACGGCGTTCCTCATCCTGCTCTCGAAGCTGCCCGACAACGCCACGCACATCGCCGGCGTCATGGGCAAACTGCAGGCCGTGGACTACACGCCGGACCCGAAGCTGCGCTACACCTTCTGGAGCGGCCTGCTTGGCGGCTTTTTCCTGTCGCTCTCCTATTTCGGCACCGACCAGACGCAGGTGCAGCGCTACATCGGCGGCGCCGCGCTGCGCGAGGGTCGGCTCGGGCTAATGTTCAACGCCCTCTTAAAGATCCCGATGCAGTTCTTCATCGTGATGCTCGGCGCGCTGCTCTTCGTCTTCTACCAGTTCCAGCCCGACACGCCACTCGTCTTCAACCAGTCCGCTTGGCAGCGGCAGGTGCACGGCCCGGCCGGCGCGGAGTTCCGCGCGCTGGAGGAGCGGCACACCGTCCTCCACGCCGCCAAGCAGGAGAAGATCCGCGCGTGGACAGCCGCGGAGCAGGCTGGCGACCCCACCGCCGAAGCCGCCGCCCGCGGAGAACTCGCCGCCGCGCAAAAGGCCTCGGACGCCCTGCGGAAGGAGGCGCGAGAGACACTCTACGCCGCCGCGCCCGAGGCGAAGAAGACCCGCGACTCCGATTACGTGTTCATTACCTTCATCCTGACCCAACTGCCCCACGGCGTCATCGGCCTGCTGGTCGCCGTGATGTTCGCCTCGGCGCTGTCGTCGAAGGCCGGCGAGCTCAACGCCCTTGGCACCACGAGCACGATCGACCTCTGGCGGGCCTTCCGCCCGCTGGCCGCGCACGACGAGGCCCGGAATGTCCGCAACGCGAAATGGTTCACCGCATTCTGGGGCCTCTTCGCCATCGGCTTCGCCCTCTTCGTGAGTTTCGCGGAAAACCTCATCGAGGCGCTCAACATCATCGCGTCCGTATTCTACCCACCGCTGTTGGGCGTCTTCCTCGTCGCCTTCTTCCTCAAGAAGGTCGGCGGCACAGCGGTATTCTGGGCCGCCGTCGCCACCCAACTGCTCCTGCTCGGCCTGTTCTTCTTCGGCAAGGACACCGTCGCCTATCTCTGGCTGAACCCGATCGGCTGCGCGGCGTGCGTGGGCTTCGCGCTGTTTTTCCAGGCCCTGCTGCCCAAACCACAAACCAGTTAACCACGAATGGGCACGAATTCACACGAATCAAAGACCGTGGATATCGCACCCTTCGCAATTCGTGTCTATTCGTGTCCATTCGTGGTTTAAGAATGTCTTCCTCCCCCGTCATCTGTTTCGGCCAGCAGCCCTGCGGGTTTTTCCCGCGACGCTTCCTCGCCGCCAAGTTCGTGACGGCCCGCCGCCTCCAGGCCGAGATCGGCGGCGAGATCGTGTTCTTCCTGCACGACAGCGACCACGACAGCCGCGAGACACAGACGACCCTGCGCCACCGTCAGACCGGCGAGCCGCAGGCCTTCAACTTCACCTTCGTCAACAAGCTCCAGCGGAAATTCTCCCCGCTCTTCCTCAAGCGTTTCCCCGCCGACTGGCAGCCCAATACCGCGCGCCAGCTGCCGAACTTCCTCGAGTCGCGCTGGGTCGGGGCCTTCAAGCAGGTCGCCGCGACCAATGCCGCCGACTTCTGCCTGGAGATGTATCGCGCCATGGGACTGCTCGACGGCATCCGTGTCGTCCGCTCCGGTGACCCGGCCGTGCGGCGGGCCGCGTGCGACATCACCGATTTCTTCGTCGACGTTCCGCACGAGGGCGAGATCGTCCGCGCCCGGTCCATCAACGGCGGCCTTAAGCTGCACGAGGGCGGCGACCGTTACCTCGACCTGTCGGCCACGACCTTCACCAAGGAACAGGTCAGCCCGACCCGCGATAGCCGGTTGCGTTGGATGCAATCCGTGCTTCACTGCACGCACTACATCTGTGGCGCCGGCGAGCAGGCGTATCTCAACCCCGCCGACGCCCCCGAAATCACCTTCGTCCCCCGCGATACCATCGACCGTTCCGATGAAGCCTACACCGACCTCCCCGCATAGCCCGCCTCCAGTGGAGCCCACCACCCGCTTTCACGCCGCGCGGCCGAACCTTTGTAACCTATTAGGTTACAAGTTTCGCGCCGTCGACTTGTAGTCCATTTGACTGCAAACCCCACGCGCTTTTTTCAGCATGACCAAGCCGCCCAATTCTCCCCCGCTCCTCGCCTTCGGGGCGCACCCCGACGACCTCGAGTTTGGCGCCGGCGGCATCATCGCCCGCGAGACCCGTGCCGGCCGGGCAGTCCATCTGGTTGTTTGTTCCCGCGGCGAGGCCGGCACCAACGGCACCCCCGCCGTCCGCACCCGCGAGGCCAAGGCCGCCGCGAAGATCCTCGGCGCCACCCTCGAGTTCCTCGAGCTCGATGGCGACGCCCACCTCGGGCTGAAGACCGCCCACGCATTCGCCCTCGCCGCCATCATCCGCCGTGTCCGGCCGGGTGTCGTGCTGGCGCCGACCACGGAGCCGAACCAGCACCCCGACCACTGGCGCCTTGGC
>DAORVZ010000159.1:0-5293 GCA_035434005.1 Lacunisphaera sp. | reverse complement strand
CATCGTTCTCTGCGTCCTCCGCGTTCTCCGCGTTTACCAAATTACTGACCCAGCACCCAGGCGAAGATCAGCGGCGCCACGATGGTCGCGTCGCTCTCGACGATGAACTTCGGGGTCTTCGCGCCTAGCTTGCCCCAGGTGATCTTCTCGTTCGGCACGGCGCCGGAGTAACTGCCGTAGCTCGTGGTCGAGTCGCTGATCTGGGCGAAATAGCCCCACAGCGGCACGCCGGTGCGGCCGAGGTCCTGATGCAGCATGGGCACGACGCAGATCGGGAAGTCGCCCGCGATGCCGCCGCCAATCTGGAAGAAGCCGATCGAACCCTCGCCGTTGCGCAGCTTCTTGGCGGTCTTCGTATACCACGCGGCCAGCCACGTCATGTATTCGATGCCGGTGCGGACGGTGTGCACGTTCTTGATCTCGCCTGTGACGACGCGGCCGGCATACATGTTGCCGAGCGTGGCGTCCTCCCAGCCGGGGACAATGATGGGCAGGTTCTTCTCGCAGGCGGCGAGCATCCACGAGTTCTTCGGGTCGATCTGGTAATATTTTTTGAGCTTACCCGACCGGAGTATCTTATACATGAACTCGTGTGGGAAAAAGCGCTGGCCGGCCTGGTCGGCGGCCAGCCACTCCTCGGCGACGGCGGCCTCGATGCGGCGCATGGCCTCGCCCTCGGGGATGCACGTGTCGGTCACGCGGTTCATGTGGCGGTCCACCAAATCCTGCTCGTCCTCGGCCGTGAGGTGGCGGTAGTGCGGCACGCGCTCGTAGTAGTCGTGGGCGACGAGATTGAAGATGTCCTCCTCCAGGTTGGCCCCGGTGCAGACGATGGCGTGGACCTTGTCCTGCCGGATCATCTCGGCGAGCGTGAGGCCGAGCTCCGCCGTGGACATCGCGCCCGCGAGCGTCACGAGCATCTTGCCGCCGGCCTGCAGGTGCGCCTCGTAACCCTTGGCGGTGTCGAGCAGGGCCGCCGCGTTGAAGTGACGGTAATTCTGCGCGACGAACTTGGACACCGGGCCCTTTTTCTTGGCCAGGGCGGCATTGATGTGTTCGGGCAGTAGCTTGACGCGTTTGGCTTTGATCATTTCGCCACCAGATAGAAACCGGCCCGGGCGTTTGGCCACACAAATTTCCGTTGCGTGCGCCGACCTCGAAACTTGCAGTCGGCCCGCAGGTGGGAAGGATGCCGCCCATGGCTTATCTCGATGCCCCCAATTCATCGGCCGCGCTCCGGGCTCGGCGGGTCTACGCCTGTGCCCTCTGGTTACTGGCACCGCTGCTGGTCTGGGCTGCGGATTTCCCCCATGAGAGCAGTGATCTGCCGGTCAATCCTGCCGTAACTTGGGGCCGCCTCGACAATGGCCTGCGTTATGCCCTGCTCCCCAATGCCGAGCCCCAGGGCCGCATCAGCGTTCGTCTGGCTGTCCGCGTCGGTTCGATCTACGAGAATGATGCCCAGCGCGGCCTCGCGCACTTCCTGGAGCATATGGCATTCAACGGCAGCCGGCACTTCCCGGCCGCCCAAGTCGTCGAGTTCTTCCAGCGCCTCGGCATGGACTTCGGGGGCGACACCAACGCCGCCACCGGCTTCGACCGCACCATCTACCAACTCGAACTGCCCGACACCAAACCCGAAACCCTGCGCGAATCCCTGACCTTCCTGGCCGACGTCGCCGGCGGCCTGCGCCTTGATCCCAAAGCCATCGAGAAGGAGCGCGGCATCATCCTCAGCGAGAAGCGGGCGCGCGACTCGGTCGGCCTCCGCACCTTCCTGGCGGAATTGGAATTCCTCGTGCCCGACACGCGGTTCCCACAGCGCCTGCCCATCGGCACCGACAAGGTCATCACCACGGCCGACCGCGACCGCTTCGTCAGTTTCTATGACGCCTGGTATCGCCCTGAACGCATGATCCTCGTGCTCGTCGGTGACCTCTCCCCTGACGCAGTGACACCATTGGTGCGGGAATTGTTCGCCCCGCTGGCCGCCCGCAGCCCCACCTTGCCCGAGCCGCGCCTAGGCACAGTCACACTCACCGACGAGATCACGGCGCACCTGCACACCGAAAAGGAGGCGGGCAATACCACCGTCGCGCTCGAGACCGTCGCGCCCTACAAGTTCGAGCCTGACAACAGTGCCGCCCGGCTCCGTGACCTGCCGCGCACCCTGGCCCTGCAGATGCTCAACCGCCGGCTCTCCGTCCTCGCCAAGCAGCCCGGCGCACCGTTCCTCAGCGGTCTGGTCGGCGTGACCGAGCAGTTTGATTTCTTCCGCAACGCCTCCATCGAGCTCAACTGTCGCCCCGACCAGTGGTCGGCGGCGCTCGCTGTCGCCGAACAAGAGCTGCGCCGCGCCCTCGAACACGGTTTCCTCCCCGAGGAACTGGCCGAAGCCGTCGCCGGGATGAAAAACCAGCTCGCGCAGGCTGTGCGCACCGCCCCCACCCGCCGCTCCCCGACCCTCGCCGATGCGCTGGTCGACGACATCCTCGGTCGCGAGGTCACACTCGCCCCTGCCGCCGAACTCGCACTCTACTCGCCCGCGCTCGCCACCAGCACACCGGCGGATTGCCTCGCCGCCCTCCGCGCCACCTGGAGCGAGGCGGCCGGCCGCAAGCTCTTTGTCAGCGGCAATCTCGAACTCTCCGGTGCCGCGCAGAAGATCGCCGCCGCCTACCAAACCAGCCAGCGCAACCCCGTCAGCCCGCCGGTTCCGACGGCGACGGCCGCCTTCGCCTACACTGACTTTGGCAAGCCCGGCAAAGTGGACGAGACCGCGAGCGTCGAGGATCTCGGGGTGACCCTGCTCGAGTTCAAAAACGGGGTGCGGCTCAACCTCAAGCCCACTGACTATGAAGCCGGAAGCATCCGTGTCTCGGTCCGACTCGGGGGCGGCACTCTCACCCTGCCCCGCGCACAGCCCGGCCTCGGCCTGCTCGCCAACGTCGCGTTCACCACCGGCGGCCTGGGCCGCCACAGCGTGGATGACCTCCAGCGCCTGCTCGCCGGCCGGACGGTCGGCCTCGCTTTCGGCGCGCAGGCAGACGCCTTCACCTTCGCCGCCACCACCAACCGCCAGGATCTCCTGCTGCAACTCCAGCTCTTCTGCGCCTACCTCACTGATCCAGGCTACCGGCCCGAGAGCCTGCGCCAGGTGCAGAAGCTGGCTGACCAGACCTACCGGCGTCTCGCCCACACCGCCGAGGGTCCGCTGCAACTTGAGGCCGCCAGCCTGCTCGCCAACGGCGACCCGCGCTTCGGCCTGCCGCCCAAGGACGTCCTCCTCGCCCGCACGCTCGACGAGCTGAAGGCCTGGCTCACGCCACAATTTGCCAAGGGCCCCATCGAGATAGCCATTGTCGGCGACCTTGATCCCGATGCCACCATCGCCGCCGTCGCCTCGACCTTCGGTGCCCTGCCCAAGCGCCAGAAGAAACCCGCCTACAAGAAGGAGCGCACCGTCGCCAAGCTGGCCGAGCCGATCAGCAGGGAATTTCCGATCGAGTCAGCCATTCCCAAGGCCCTTGTGCGCCTCTACTGGCCCGCGACCGACGCCCACGATGTGCGCCTAGCCCGCCGCCTGCGTCTGCTCAGCGGGATCTTGGCCGACCGCCTCCGCGTGAAGATCCGCGAAGAGATGGGCGGCACCTACAGCCCCAACGCAGGGGCCGATCTCAGCGAGACCTACCCGGGATACGGCTATCTCATCGCCGATGCCACCGTAGCCCCGGGCCAGACACGCGCTGTCGCCGCCGCCATCCGGGCCGTCGCCGCCGCGCTGCACACCGACGGCGTGACCGAGGAGGAACTCTTGCGCGCCAAGGAGCCGACATTCACCGCGCTCCGGGAAAGCACGCGCGACAACACCTACTGGCTGAACGCGGTGCTCGCGGACGCCCAGGAGTTCCCCGCCAGACTCGACTGGTGCCGCACGCGCTACAGCGACACCGAGGCGGTGACAGCGACCGAACTCTCGGCGCTCGCCAAGGAATACCTCGATCCTGCCCGCGCCTCGGAGTTCATCGTGGTGCCGGAGCAGACGAAACCCGCGCAACCCTGAGCCGGCCGGACAATCCGCCAGAAACAAAGCCCCTTTGTGGAACAGCCGCACGCTTGCACCGGCGGCTGGCACTGGCTTGCATCCCGCCCATGACCGACCCCACCATCGACCGGCACATCCAGTCCCTCGAGCGCCCCGACAAGGCGCTGTGGACCTATTACTTGCTCAGTGCGCTGGTGATTCCCCCGCTGTTCCCGTTCCTCGCGCCGTTCTTCTGGTTTCGCTACAGCACGATGCGCTACAAGTTCACCGACGACGGCATCTCGATGAGCTGGGGCATCCTCTTCCGCCGCGAGGTCATCGTGAACTACGCGCGCATCCAGGACATCCACCTGCGTTCCAATTTCGTCGAGCGCTGGCTCGGCCTCGCCCGCATCCTTGTCCAGACCGCCTCGGGCAGCGCCTCCGCCGAGATGACGATCGAGGGCATCAAGGAATTCGAGCAACTCCGCGACTTCCTCTACTCCCGGATGCGCGGCGTGAAGGACCACGTCCACCACCCCGTCCCGGCCGGTGCCACCTCCGCGTCCGCCACCACCGGCAACCCGGGAGAGCTCGCCGCCGCCCTCCGTGAGACCGCCGCCGAGCTCCGCGCCGTCCGCGAGGCGCTGGCCAAGCGCGGAAACACCTGAACCAAACAAACCATTTGCACAGGAGGTAACGGAGATAACCGAGTATTCAGAAACCAGAAAACCATGAACTCCTGGCTCCTGGTTTTACGGCTTCTGAATTCTCCCACCTCCGTTCTCTCCGTTTCCTCCTGTTAAAGTATTCAGCCTTCCCCATGTATAACCGCTACAGCTCGCTCGTCCTGCGCTGGCTCAAGGTCCCGCCCGAGCCGCATCCACCCTTCGGCGACCCGGCCTCGCTGCGCGTCTTCCGCGCGGGAAAAAACTATTACAAGCTCCGCATGTTCGGTTGGGGTGCGGCGGAGTTCGTCGCCTTCGTCGGCATTCTCTTTTGGGCGCTGGTCTTTGTGTATGTGGAGGAGACGGCAACGTATGAGAAAGCCCGGCGCACCACCACGGCGCAGGTGGTGGCCGAGCGCAAGGCCACCCTGGCCGCGCAGGCTCGCCAAGCCGCCGAGAATCTCAAGACCGCCGGCGAGACCGCGTTGAAGAACATGAAAGACGAGGGCACCAAGTCTCCTGCGCCGGCCAAGAAGCCGGTCAAACGGCGCGCCCGCGCGGGTGGCGGCTGGAACGGGTTCATCACCGGGCTGGTTGAGAT
>DAORVZ010000158.1:0-5308 GCA_035434005.1 Lacunisphaera sp. | reverse complement strand
GCCGTCGAGTGGGCGATGAGCGCCCTCGAGGTCGGCCTGACCGCCAACCAGAACTCCATCCCGCGCGAGCTGGTTTACGACGTGGACGCCATGCTCGGCAACCGGCTCGACACCGTGCCGTTCCCCTTCATAGGCACCAACGTCCCCGAGGGTCACCAGGGCCAGAGCGTCGAGGGCATGAGTCACGGCTGCGTGCTCTCCAAACTCAAAGGCGGCTTCCACCACCGCAAGATCGCCTGGTCGTTCAACGCCGACCACCAGCCCATCGGCGGCAAGTTCGACAGTCGCGAAGACGCCCTCGTCAAGGGATGCCTTCTCGCCAGCTACATCACCTTCGACCTCTCACCCGAACTCGCGCTCAACCAGCCGGCCAAGGTCGCCGACATCCCGGCCGACGTCGTGGGCCAGACCCGCGCCCGCGTTGCCGCCGTCGGCCTGAAGCTTGATGACGCCGCCTTCAACGCCCTGCTCGCGACCGTCTGGACGCCGATGCAGAAGATGAAGCGCCGCGACGAGAAATACGCCGCCGCCCGCGCCGCCGCGTTCACCACCGATGCCGGCCGCAAGTATCTCCGCGAGCTCTCGATCGACGAGCTGCCTGGTCTGACCACGCCCGAGACCACCGCCATCATGCTCGCGCTCTGCGAGGCGCTCGGCATGCCGGTCAACTTTGTGGCACCGGCCTTCGGATTCCAGAAAAACACGCCGTATCCGGACAACGCCGCCCTCAAGCAGCTCATCGAGGCCCAGTGGAGGGTGTGCAAGCAGTTCGGCGTCAGCATTGGTTTTCATTCCGGTTCGGGCAAATCCGCCGAGAACTACCAGGTCATGGGGCAGGTCACGGGCGGTGCGCTCGAGATCAAGACCAGTGGCCGTTACACCTACGAGATGGGCGTCGCGATCTCCCAGTCGAAGAACGCCGCCGACGCCGCCCTCTGGAAGGACTGGTATAAGTTCACCGTGGATATGTCCGTCGCCGGCGCCTTCAGCGCCGACGCCACCGAGCAGAAGATGGCCCGCATCTTCGTGACCACGTCGCTTGCCGCCGTGGGCAAGCCCGTCGACGTCTTCGCGTCGTCCGCCACCTGCCGCGCCGCGCTTGAGGCGCTGCCGCCCTCCGCCGAGCACATGATCTTCTTCGAATACAATTTCCTCTACGTGCTCGCCGCCGGCGGCAAGCCGGAGAAGTCCGCCCTCGGCGATCACACCCCCGCCGGTTACCAGCAGCGCGCCCGCTTCTACGCAGTCAGTCTTGAGACCCGCCTGTTGTTCTCGAAGCGCATCGCCGCCTACCTGATCTTCCTCGCCGAGAACACCGGCCTGGCCTCGAAGGAGCGCTGCGCCGCCACCAGCAAGCTGCTCAACAGCTACACGACGCTCGACGCGATGCTCGGCGATATCTCGCTATGAACCACCTGATGCGCCTAGCCCGGCACTGCTCGTTGTCCGCGCTGCTGCTGACGGCGGCTCAACTGGTGGCCGCCCCCCAGTCGAAGCTCGCGACCCTCGGCCCGGATGGCCGGCTGCATTACACGGCTTACACGGGGCAGGGCGACACGTTGCCGGATTTTTCCCACTGCGGCTACGGCGGGGGCGGCGTGCCGCTGCCGGTCGCGCCGGTGCGGATCACGCTCGAACCGCAACCGGGCGAAGCGGATGATGCCGCCCGCATCCAGCAGGCGATCGACCAGGTCGGCGCGCTGCCGCCCGGCGCGGACGGCCTGCGCGGTGCCGTGTTGCTGAAACGAGGCACTTACCGCTGCGGGACGACGCTGCACCTCCGCGTGAGTGGCGTGGTGCTGCGCGGCGAAGGCGAGGAACAGACGCAACTCATCGCGACCTACGCGAAGGCCGCGCCGCTGGTCAGGGTGGGCGGCAGGGAAGGCCCGCAGGCGCGGGGAAAAACCGTGGAGGTGAGCGACGCCTACGTGCCCGTCGGGGCGAACACCCTGACGGTGGAGGACGCGGGAAATTTTGCCGCCGGGCAAGCCGTGTTTGTCATCCGCCGCGGCAACGCCGCGTGGATCGCCGCGACGGGCATGGACCAGATACCGCCCCGGCCGGAGGCTCCGACGTCCACGGTGCAGTGGAAGCCGTTCGATCTGAAGTTCGACCGGGTGATCACGAAAGTGGAAGGCAACCGCCTCACCTTCGACGCGCCGATCGGCTGCGCCCTCGACCGCCGCTGGGGTGGGGGCGCGGTGCAGTGCTACGACGACCCGGAACGCATCCAGCACTGCGGCGTGGAGTCGCTGCGCGCGCTTTCCCTCTACGACCAGACCCGGACCGCGATGCAGGACAATGTCCTGACCGAGGTGGACGAGGAGCATGCGACCTGGTTTGTCGAATTTGGCGCGGTGAAGAACGCGTGGGCCCGCCACCTCGCCACGGAAAAATTCCAACACGGCCCCGCGGTGCTGCGGGCTGCGGCGAAGTGGATCACGGTCGAGGATTGTGCGGGCCGGGCGCCGGTCTCGCTCATCACCGGCGGCCGGCGCTACACCTACAACATCCAGGGCGCGCAGCTCGTGCTCGTGCAGCGCTGCTACGCCGACGAGGCGCGGCACGCCTTTGTCTTCGGCGCGCGCGTGGCGGGGCCGAACGTGTTTCTCGACTGCAAATCCGAGCGCAACCATGCGCGAAGCGAGCCGCACGAGCGCTGGTCGGTCGCGGGGCTCTATGACAACGTGGAGGGCGAGATTGCGTTGCAGGACCGGCAGTGGATGGGCACGGGCCACGGCTGGTCGGGTGCCAACTACGTCGCGTGGAACTGTCGCGGCACCCTCATCGCCCAACAGCCGCCCACTGCCCAGAATTTCGCCATCGGGTTTGTCGGCCGGCGCGGTAAGGATGCTTTTCCTGGCCGCCCCGCTGGCTGGTGGGAGAGCGAGGGCACGCCGGTCCTCCCGCGCAGCCTCTACGAGCAGCAGCTCCATGACCGCCTTTCCGCCGCCCGCTAAACCCGCCCCTTTCCTCCCATGCCCGCCTTCATTCACGACGACTTCCTCCTGCAGACCGACGCCGCGTGCGATCTCTACCACAACTTCGCGAAGGCCGAGCCGATCTTCGACTACCATTGCCACCTGCCGCCGGCGCTCATCGCGAACAACCACCAGTTCACCGACCTGTCCGAGATCTGGCTGGGCGGCGACCACTACAAGTGGCGCGCCATGCGCTCCAACGGCGTGCAGGAACGCGTCTGCACCGGCGACGCCTCGCCGCGAGAGAAGTTCGACGCCTGGTGCGCGGCCGTGCCCAACACCCTCGGCAACCCGCTCTACCACTGGTCGCACCTCGAGCTGAAGCGCTACTTCGGCATCGACGACATCATCAGCCCGAAGTCAGCCGACGCCATCTGGAAGCAGGCCAACGCCAAGCTGGCCGGCATGCGCATCCACGACATCCTCGCCGCCAACAAGGTCGCCGTCATCTGCACGACCGACGACCCGGCCGACCCGCTCACCGACCACGCGAAGATCGCCCAGCTCGGCATCAAGACGAAGGTCTACCCGACCTTCCGGCCCGACAAGGCGCTCGGCGTCAACGCCCCCGCCGCCTACAACGCCTGGCTCGAGAAGCTCGGCGGCGAGGCGAAGACACCCATCAAGACCTTCGACGACCTGCTCACCGCGCTGAAGAAACGCCACGCCGACTTCCATGCCGTCGGCGGCCGGTTGTCCGACCACGGCCTGGAAACCGCGCTGGCCGAGCCCTGCACACACGCCGAGGCCACGGCCATCTTTGACTCGGCCCGCGCCGGCAAGGCGGCGTCACCCGCCGACTGGGCGAAGTTCGGTTCCTACCTCATGCTCGAGTTCGGCCGCTGGGACGCCAAGGCCGGCTGGACGAAGCAGCTGCACCTCGGTGCCCTGCGCAACAACAACACCCGCCTGCTCAAGACCCTCGGGCCCGACACCGGCTTCGACAGCATCGGCGACTTCCCGCAGGCCCGCTCGCTCAGCCGCTACCTCGACGCGCTCGACTCGACCGCCGAGCTGCCGCGCACCGTGCTCTACAACCTGAACCCGGCCGACAACTACGCCTTCGCGACGATGATCGGCAACTTCCAGGACGGCTCCGTCGCCGGCAAGATGCAGTTCGGCTCCGGCTGGTGGTTCCTCGACCAGAAGGAGGCGATGGAGTGGCAGATCAACGCCCTCGCGAACCTCGGCCTGCTCAGCCGTTTCGTCGGCATGCTCACGGACTCGCGCAGCTTCCTCAGCTACACGCGTCACGAGTATTTCCGCCGCGTGCTGTGCAACCTCCTCGGCGGCCTCGTCGAGCGCGGCGAGATCCCCTTCGACCGCGAGCAGGTCGGCGACCTGGTGAGGAACATCTGTTTCGCCAACGCCCGCGCCTACTTCCGCCTCGGCCTCGATCCCGCCTACGCGGGCTGAGCCCGTCGGCCGGACGGAAATGATTGTCGTTTACATGCCGCGGCCACCGGGCGCATCGTAGCGCGCTGTTCCGATAGCCCGCCCATGGCCAGTCTCACCGATGTAGCCCGCCACGCCAAGGTCTCGATCGCGACCGTGTCGCGCGTGATCAACAACTCCGACAAGGTGGTGCCGGAGACGCGCGCGCTGGTCCACCAGGCGATGGCCGAGCTCGGTTTCAAGCCCAACCGCGTGGCCCGCCGGCTGCGCCAGAAGGGCGGTTTCCGCCACCTGCTGGGCCTCATCATCCCGGATATCCAGAACCCATTCTTTGCTGAAATGGCCCGCGGCGTGGAAGACGTCGCCTATGCCAACAAGTTCGCCGTGATGCTCTGCAACTCGGACGAGGACCTGCAGAAGGAGGAGTTTTATATCGACGTGCTGCAGTCGGAGTCGGTCGACGGTATCATCCTGCCGCCCATCAGCGAACGCGACCCGGTGGTGCTGAAACTCATCGAGAGCGGCGTGCCGGTGGTGACAGTGGACCGCAGTCTGACCCACCGGGCCATGGACAAGGTCGAGGTCGACAACCGCCGCGGTGCCTTCGAGGCCGTGGATCATCTCATCAAACTGGGCCATCGCCGCATCGGCCTGATCGCGGGTCGGCTCAATGTCTCCACCAGCCGCGAGCGGCGGCTTGGCTACGATGACGCCATGGCCGCGCACAAGCTGCCTGTGGCGCCCGAATACATCCGCGGCGGCGACTTCAAGCAGGCGAGCGGTCTCGCCATGGCGGAGGAACTCCTGGCCCTGCCGTCGCCGCCCACCGCGTTGTTCGTTCTCAACAATCTCATGACGGTGGGCGCCCTCGAGTCCATCCACCGCCGGAAGCTGAGAATCCCGAAGGATATCGCCGTGATCGGCTTTGGCGA
>DAORVZ010000157.1:0-5370 GCA_035434005.1 Lacunisphaera sp. | reverse complement strand
CCGTCCCGCCAATACGCCGGCACACTGCGGCTTCGCGCCTTGTCCATGGCACCCTTGGTTTCCGAATAGGGGCCGAAAACGTTGAGCGGGCCGCGCCGGCCGAATTGCGGTTGGATCGCGGGCGAGAGGAGGGATGTGTCGCTAGCGGAATCCTGGCTGACCGGCTGTCGATCCACCAAGCCGCCGGGCAGGTGGGCGCGATCCAGCAGGTAGACGTTTCCCTGTTTCCCGCCGAGGGCCAGCAAGTGAGGGGTGGCCGTTTCGTCATCGCCCAGCGCGGGAATCAGGCAGGCACCGCCGCTGCCCAGGTCGATGTCACCGTTCGCGGAGTCGCCGTAATTGAAGGGCGTGTAGGTGCCCCGCAGCACCAGCCCGGTGCCGGGCGAATCGCTGAATTGCAGCACGGATTGGGTCCAGTCGTGCGATTGACTCTTCAGGCTGCCGAAGTTGGCGCCCGTCACGACGAAGATGTTCCCGTGCTCATCGATCGCGGGGCCGCCGGCGCCCCAGATGCCGCCCGCCGTGCGATGGGGCTGGCGCACGGAGGCAAACGCCGAGGCGATCCGGGGCGTTGCGCCGGTTTCGACAGCCACCAGCCAGCCGGTGAGGGTTTCACCGAAGGTCACGTAGAGACGGGAGCCATCCGGGCTGAGGTTCAAGGCGCCGCGCTGGATCCCGAACAGGGCACGGCGAGTGGCGGGCACCGGTTCGGCTGGCGCATTGCGGTTGATTCCCGGGATCGCCAGGGCCGCTGCGTCGATCGTGACCGGCCAACCCGGGAGAACCCGCCCGCTGCCGATATCGAGGGCGAATGCCTGCCAGCCTTCCGCACTGGCGCAGCTGGTGACGTAGAGAATCCGTTTCACGGGATCGATCACCGGGGTGCTCATCACGCCAATGTTGACGCCATCGAAAGTCGGTTTCGTGAGCCGCCCCAGGCTGGTGCGCCAGAGGATCGCACCCGCCGGTGCCTGGGTGGTCGCAAAGGCGTTGATCGCATAGACGTAGCCGTTGCTGGTGGCGGCGAAAATCACGCTGCAGCGTGTCGCTGGAAAGGCACCGGCCGCCACCTGGACTACGTCGAGATAGAGTGGGGTGGCATACAGGCGGGGCGGCCGGCCTTCGAACCAGTCGAGCTCGGGCGATTGCCAGAGCTCGCCAAAGGAGCTGCCCGTGACCTCCGACGGCACCGGTGCCTGCGCGTCGTCGATCCATCCCGTGCGCATGGTGTTGCCGTGAAAAGTGGGCACATCGGCGGCGGGCGCGCCGAGTCCGGACGCCACGAAACAGGCCGCGGCCAGAAAACGACTACCTGCCGTCATAGCCGACGGCCTGGCGGTAGGCGGTGGAAAACGAGATCGCGAGCACAGCATCCTCGGTGCCGATATTGGCGGCGTTGTGCAGCACACCCTGGGGGATCGAGACGGTGTCGCCGGCACCCAGCACCACGGAGACTTCGTTCATCGTGTGGGTGATCCGGCCGCTGAGGACGTGCAGGATCTCGTCGCAGTTGGGATGGAAATGCCTGGGATTTGACTGCCCGGGTTTCAGGCGGGCCACGCCGGTGGTCATCGTGCGCGAATTGCCCATCTCTGCCGACGTATACCAACGCAGATCACCCCACGGATTGGCGATGACTTTGTCATCGGCATGGCGGGTCACCGAAGCGGTCGGCACGACTGGTTCCGCCACGGTGATGCCGCCGGGTGGCACGTCAAGGTGGGCGCTCCAGGCGATCGCGTTAACTAGGAGCTGGCGGATTTGGGGCAGGGCCAGCGCATTGAGATAATGCAAGCCGGTGAAGCCGAAGGCCCGTCCGCCGGCCGGGCGCTCAAAGGCCCAGGCCACGACGCAGTCGGCGCGGGGCGGCGGGTTGGCATTGGCAGCCATGAAATCGCCCGACGTGGGGGCGATGTTGGCGGTGAGGATGGGTGTGATACGCCCCTGGCCGCGTGAGAAAACCAGGGTGGGATAGAATTCGTCGTGATAGGTGACATCAGTGACTCCAGCGGCGACAGGATGAGCCGGTGCGGCCACGTGCACCGTGGCCGTCTCGGTCACCCGGTCGAACATGCCGTCGCGTTTTGCGCCGAGCCATTCGAGCAGCGGCACAGTCTGGTCGCCCGCCGGGACGGTTGATGCCTGGTGCAACGCGATCAGGCCGGCGCCGGCATCCATCAGTTTTTGCAAGGCGGCAATCCGGGCCGGAGCGAGCAACGGTGCGGGCTTTTCCTGGACACCGTCGAAATACAGCACCACTGCCGAGGCGCCTTTCAGCACGTTCAAGTCATCGGGAAACCCGGTCGTATAGGTCAGCACATCGGCGCCGGCGAACGCCGGGGCTGCCCGAAGCAGGGCGGCGAGGTAGGGGATGCCGTTCGGAAAGTCGTGCATTCCCGGTCCGTGGCTCTTTTTTCCGCCGATCAGGACAATCCTCTTCGCGGCCGATGGCGTTTGCAGGGTGCCGACACCCAAGGCTGCGGCCGGTGCCGCGCCACCCGGTTGCGCCACTGCGGAATCTGCAAGCCCGGCGAAGGCAAGCAACCACAGGGACAGAAGAAGGGGCGGTCTGCGGAATCGTGGGGAAACGTGCCTCATGTGAGTGCCGGGGAGCACCCGTAGGCAAACGTTTGCACAATCGGAACTCAAGCGAAATTCCCTGCTCATTTTCCCCTCTCACCAAGGTGGGCAACTACGCCGCCAGCCCCGCCGCCAGTGCCAGTGCGGCTTTAGCGCGGTTCATGATGTAGAGGTGGTAGCCCGGCGCGCCGTGTGCGAGGAGGTCGCGGATCTGCGTGACGGCCCAGTCGTTGCCGACGCTCTCGACGATCTCCGGATGGTCGCCGGCGGCTTCGAGGCGTTTGATCAGTTTTTCCGGCAGGCTGGCGCCGCACATCTCGGTGAAGCGCTTGATCTGCTTCAGCGACAGCACGGGCATGATGCCGGGCACTATCGGGATGGTGATGCCGCGGGCGCGGCATTGGTCCACGAAGCGGTAATAGACCGCGTTGTCGAAGAAGAGCTGCGTCGTGACGAACGCCGCGCCGGCGTCGGCCTTGCGCTTCAGGTTGTCCAGATCGACTTCCAGCGATGGCGCCTCGGGGTGTTTCTCCGGGTAGCCGCCGACACCGAGGCAGAAGTCAGCATGGCGGGCCTTGAGCAGCGCGACGAGGTCGCTGCCGTAGCGCAGGCCGTCCTGGTAGGGGACAAACTCTGTCTGGCCCTTCGGCGGGTCGCCGCGGAGCGTCATGATGTTGCGGTAGCCGCCGGCGTGGAGCTGGTCGGCGACGCCGTTCAGCTCGTCGCGCGTGTGGCCGACGCAGGTGAGATGGGGCATGACCGTGAAGCCGATCTCGGCGCGCAGCAGGCGGCTGACCTGTGCAGTGCGCTCGCGGGTGCTGCCGCCGGCGCCGTAGGTGACGGACACAAAATCCGGGGCGATGCGTTTGAGCGCGGTGGCCGTCTGGCGCAAGGCCTCGACCCCGGCCTCATCCTTGGGCGGGAAAAACTCCAGCGAGCGCAGCGGACGGTGCTGGGCGAAGAGTTCGGAGATGGGCCGGTCGGAGGTCATTTAGTAATCAAGGCATCCGAATTCGATGATGCGTGTAAAGCACCGATTGCGTCCTACTTCGTTGGCACAGCTGGAACCGTCGCCTCCAGAATGACATGGGTATCTGTCTCTGACACCGACCTGAGCCTGAAATACGGGGCCCGCCACCGGGCATAGGTTTGCATGAAGCCGGCCGTCGCACCTGTTTTCCCCAGCACCAAGTAGCGCAGGCCGGACTGCCGCCAGCGGCGTGCGACCTCGTCGGGCGGGAGTGTCCCGTCGAACAACCACGCGATCTCGGGGCTCCACAGCGGGGCGGCCTCGGTGCCCAGCGGGGCGAGCACCCCAGGCAGGCCGGCGTGGTCGGTAAGGATTCGGTGCCGGTCGGGCAGGGGCTGGATCAGGTTGAACAGCGCCGCATTGACCGTGTGGACGATGGCGGGGAATTGTCCGGCGGCGCGGGGCCAATCGCGCGCACCGAGACGATAGGGATTTTCCGGCAGCGCGAGGGTCTTGGGCAGCGACTCAAGGAGCACGAGGGCGACACCGGCAGCCACGAACCGGGCGGCAGCCGGCCGCTGCACCCAGAAACCGAGGCCGTAGGCGGCCACGACCGCGAGCAGCGCGAAGGCTGGGCTCAGCACCCGGAGCGAGTAGAACAACCCGCCGGCGGTGTAGGCCACCGAACCCAGCCAGAGTGCCAGCACCAAGCCCACGAAGAGGGCGACCAGCCGCGTCTCGCGCAGGCGCTGGGCAAACAGCAGGCTCAGGGCGACTAAACCCGCCACCGCAGGGAGCGCCCACAGCAGTAGATAACGTCCAAGCTGCAGCCAATTTTCTGGCGAAGCCAGCACCCGGCTGGCCGGGCCGCGAAACAGATCGTTCCAGGCGGTGAAAATCTCGTTCGTCGCAAACAGCCCGGCGACATTGAGGCTGTAGAAGGGGTTGCCGGTCAGCAGCCACACGCGCAGCGGCCAGGCGAGGGCCACCGGCAAGGCCACGGCCGCTAGCAGCCAAGTCTGGCGGCGCGGTGCTTGCAGCCACACCGTCGCGGCGATCGCGGCGATGGGAAAGATGACGCCGTATTCGCGCGTGCTGGCGGCGACGATGGCAAAGAGACCCGCGAGCACGGCCCAGCGGTCGCCGTGCTCGTCGCGCAGGTGGGACAAGCTCCAAGCCATCCCGGTGACTGCGACGGCCGTCAGACCCGTTTCCTGGCCCAGCATCACCGACCAGGTCAACAGCGGGCACGCCGCCGCGAGCAGCACGGCGCGGCGGGCGACGACCGCGCCACCCCAACGGCTGGCCAGCCGCCACACGAGCTCGTGCACGGCCAGCAATTGCAGCGCGACAACCGGCGAGGTCCACAAGGCGTGAGAGCTGCCGGCGCAGGCGTAGGCCCACGCATAAAGGCTTGCGACGCCGGGCGGGATGCTCTCGGCCCAGAAGTAGCGGACGAAATCCCCGGCCCTGCGCGGCGGGTAAAAATCCAGCGAACCGTAATGCAGCATCTGTTCGGCGAGCCAGCCCCAGCGAAAGGTGACGTCGGGGCCATTGAGTGGATACACGCCCAGCCGCCAGACGACGATGATCCAGAACGCGCCGTAGAGAGGCACCCACCAGCCCAGCTGGGTGAAGCAGGCGAAGGACGAACTGATCTGCGTGGTGCTCGGGCGCGTCGGCACGAGCCGGGCAAGCAGCGCCACGAGACCGAGCGCCGCTGCGAGGGTGGCCAGTGATATGACGGCACCGGTCCACGCGAGGACGAGCACGGCCGCATACAGGGTGGCGGCAGAGGCGGCGAACGCGGCGGCCAACGA
>DAORVZ010000156.1:0-5404 GCA_035434005.1 Lacunisphaera sp. | reverse complement strand
CGACTCGGCCGAGGCCCGCGCGCGCCTCCGCGCGATGGTGCCGACCTTCACGCTCGATCTCGCCGCGCCCGACGCCACTCGCGACTTCCTACGCCTGCGCGCCGAAAGCGACGAGCGCCTGGGCCTCGAGATTGAAACGACTGTAACCGAGTCCGTCCACGCGGCGGATCTCCTCGGGCTGGCTTCCGTCGGGCCGGATCTGGCGCGAGAAAAGCGCCCGGCTCTCGGCGACCAGCGTGCGGGCCAGGTCATCGCGGCCGACATAACGCGCGATAGGGATGGCCTGCGCGAAATACCACGAGCCGTGGTTGTTCTTCGCGGCGCGCACTTCGAGGGCGATCTTGGCGGAGGTGAACCAGTCGAGGAAGGTGGTGAACCAGGCGCCGATCGCCGTCTTCTCGTCTGCGGTGAGGGCGGGGGAGTCGTCGAGCAGGCGCAGGGCGTCGATGACGTTGGCGAAGCCGCGCGAGTCGAGCATGCCTGCGGGATTGCCGCGATTGTGGTTCCGGCCGAGGCGCACTTGCGCGTATTCGAGGTGGGGGTTCATGCGCGTGGCCGGCGTGACGAACCACGCGCGCAGCCATTCGCCGGCCCGGCGGGCGGCGGCCTCGTCGTGCTTCACGTGCCAGGCGGCGGCGAGTTTCTCCAGTGTCTCGCAAAAGTCACCGATGCGCCCGCGATCGCCGCGGGCGACCTGGGCGTGGTTGTGCTGACCATCGCGGTTGACGTAGGGCAGGCCGTCGGGCTTGGCCGGGTCGGGCCAGTAGTAACGGGCGAAGCTCACGTAGTCGTGCGGGTCGCCGCTGGGCGGAGCGATCTGCTTGTCCGTCACGGTGGCGATAGGCGCCTTGAGTGCCGTCGGTGCTTGGGCGGCGAGCGTGGCGAGTTCGGCGGGCGTGCGCTGCCATGCGTCGAGCGCGGAGGCGGCGACGGGCAGGAGCGAGAGGCAAACGAGGCTAGCGAAGGTTGATCGAGTCATGGGTAAGGGTGAGGGTGTCGGTCTGGCCGTCGGGGCGGGTGATGACGAACGCACCGGACTGCCATTCCGCCTTGAGTGCGACCGGCGCGGCGCCGTTGCGTTCCGGCCAGAGCACGGTCCAGACGGTGTAGTTCGTGGCGGTGCCAGAGCTTTCGAGGGTGAGATGCTGCTGGTTGTGCCATTTGCCAGTCAGATAGCTGCCCGTGACCTCGCCCTTGGCGTATTTCGGGTCGACGGGCACGGGGAACTGATCGGTCACGGAGCCGCGCCAGACGACGTCGGGCGCGAACAGTTGGGCGGTGAGCGCGGCTTTCTCGCCGCGGATGAAGGCGCGGTTGGTCGCGCCGTCCCACGCGAGGTGATACTCGGCATGGAGCAGCCAGGAAAGCTTGCCGGGTTTGCTGAGCTCGATGTGGTCGCGGAGCACGAGGTAGCGTTGGTCAATGAAGACGAGGTCGCGCGTGACGAGCTTCACCTGTCCCTTGGGTTGCAGGGTTTGGTAGGCTTTGGTGGCGTCCCCCGTCGTCCAGACGAAGCGTTCCCCTGTCTCGAAGCGCGTGATTTTCCCGGTGGCCGCCTTGCTCTGGGCTTTCTGGCCGAGGCCGTCGATGAGCAGGGCGTTCTTGGAGATGGTCTGGCGCGTCCAATCGCGATGATGCGGGGAGTTGTGGAACTCGCGGTAGGCGGAGTTGATGGCGAGGCCCTCGCCATAGGCGTTCAGGATGAAGGCGTTTTGGTCGGCGTGGCTGTGGCTGAAGGAGCCGTAGGGCGACGATTTGAAGGTGACGTGGATGTCGTCGTCCGGCCGGCCAAGCGCGCTGTGCAGCGAGACCCAGCCGACATCGGCGAAATACCGGTGCGGAGGCAACTCGCTGAGCGGGCGGGGAGGAGGCAGTGGTTTGGCGGAGGCGATGAAGTTGCGCACGAGGAACTCGGCGGCGGTGGGGTAGCTGCGGCCGAGTTCGTCGAGGCCTTTGTCGATGGGGCGTATGCGCCGGTCGGTGCAGAGTTCGGCATAGGCGCGGAAGAAGCCGTTCTGCTGCACGCGGGCGAGGTGCTCCATGTAGTCGGCGATGGCGGGCTCGAGGTTGAAGCGGCCGGCGTTGGACGCGTCGCCAAATGTGGTGTGGAGGTAGGGCTGGACGTTGTAGACCGCGAAGAGCGGGGAGTTTTTCCAGAATGGCGTCGCATAGGCCGACGGATCGCCGATGGCGAGGAGAGCGTCCTGGAAGGCGGCGTGCTCGAAGGTGCCGCGCCAGTAGGCGTTGCCCTCGCCCCATCCGCCGTCGTCGCCGCCCCACGGGCTGAACTGGTCGCGGTAGAACTTGTAGGCGTAGGCCCACCACGCGCGCGCCTCGGGGAGGTCGTCCCACAGCGCAAGGGCGGTGAGGCCGGTCATGGGCATGAAACGCACCGGGTGACTCGAAAGGTCGGCCTCGATCGAGTTGCGGGTGATCTGGGAGATGTTGCCCTCGTGCTCGATCCACGCGACGGAGCGGTTGCCGCGCTCCCTGAAGTGGGCGAGGACGGTGGCCTTCTCGGCGGGCGTGAGCTGGGCGCGGAGCTGGTCGTAGACGAGCGGCATTTTCCGCCAGAGGCGGAAGTGGGCCTCGTCGTTGTAATAGATGTCGGTGGCGCCGATGACGGGCCCGGATTTCCAGTCGGGCGCGAAATGCCACGTGGTGGAGCGGAGGAGGAAGTCCTTGGCCTTGGCCAGGTATTTTTCCTCACCGGTGACGATCCAGCAGAGTGTGGCGGCTTCGGCGACGGCTGAGATGATGCCGCAGGTGTCCTGCACGCCGCGCCACTTGTCGGCCATGTCGGAGGTGCGCTTGGAGGGCGTCGGGTCGCCGTAGGTGACGGGCTCGGCGGGGAAGGGCAGCGCGAGGTATTTCGCGTCGAGGTCGGCCTTGAGCTTGGCGAAGGCCTTGGCGCCCTCGCCGGTGGTGCAGTAGGCGCGGAAGGCCCCGGCCCGGCCGGCGAGGATGTTGGTGCGCGGGGCCGCAGCGGGGACGATAGCGGCGAAGTCCTGCTGTGGGAGCGAGCTTGCTCGCGACGAAAGCCCTGAAGTCGCGAGCAAGCTCGCTCCCACCAGGAATAGTGGACGAAAGGAGTTCATGGTAGGGCGGGCAGTGACCAGTGGCGGACTTCCCAGTCGCCGAGTTTCGGGTGGGTGAGTTTCCAGTCGCCGGCGGTGGCGGTGACGACAGACCACGCGGCGGATTCGGCGCGGTCGGTGCCGGCCCAGGAGAGGGCCGCGAGGATGCCGGCACCGGTGTGGCGGGCGGTCTTGGCAATCGGCGTGACGTGATAGGGCGCGGCGACATGGCGGCGTTCGGTGGAGTCGTCAAGGCGGGTGTCCCACTCGCTGGCGGGGAGACCGAGGAGGGGTTGGAGGACGGTGCCGCGGCCGTCGGCGGAGAATGCGCCAAGGGCCGAGCGTTCAACGGTGGGTTGCGTGAGTGGCAGCGCGAAGCCGCCGACGCGGAGCACGACGGGTTGGCGGGCCTCGTATTGATGGATGTGCAGCAGCCAGCCGGCGCGCCAGAAGACGAAGGTCTCGACGCTGGTGTTCACCTGGCCGGTCTTGAAGCCAAGGTTCCAGATGTAGCCGAGGTGGTCATCGGCGAGTTCGACCGCCACCGTGGAGTGGCGGGCGAAGAGGCGGCCGTCATCCACCTGCGCAGTGAGCGCGCTGTCCAGCGGGACGTTGGAGATCTCGGGGAACGCGTAGCAAAAGTGCACGCCGGTGCGGTAGGAGAGCTTGCTCCATTTCCAGGCGCCGTAGCGGAGCTGCGTGTTGCCGACCATCGAGCCGGCGTTGAGTATCTCGATGTCGCCGCCGGGGACGCTGCGGGTGACGAGACCCGGGGCCTTCATCACGTGGACGAAACCTTGTTCGGCGGGCAGGGGTTGCTCGGCATCGTTCCAGAAGGCGTGGTCCGGCGGGAGCAAGAGCGGAGTGAAGCCCTTGGCGGCCCAGTAGGGGGAGGCGGCGCAGGAGTAGGCCTCGGTGATTTTGTCGAACCGGTCGGTGAAGCCGTAGGCGAGGCAACCTTGTTCCTGGTAGATCGGGCGGGAGAGGAAGAAGTCGAGGTTGCGCGTGCAGAGGCGGCGCAGGAGCCCCGGCGCGAGGTCGGTGCACTGCGCGACGAGGGCAAGGCCGAAGACGTTGAGGCAGTTGAAACGGTAGGTGATGGAGCGGCCGAAGGCGGGATGCTCGCCGCTGGCGGCGAAGAAATGCTGGTAGTCGCGGACAAACAGCCCCGCCCACTCGCGCCAGCGTGTGGCGCGGGTGGCGTCCTGCGCGCCGTGCAGGTGCGCCCACATCAGGCCGTAGAAGTGGAAAGCGTAGGCGTTGTAGTGGTCGTAGGCCTGGTTGATGCCATCCTCAAACCAGCCGCCGCCGCGGTGCATCGTCTCCAGCTGGTTGAGGTGCGCGGTGATGACCGCGCGATCGGTGCGGTGGGCGCCGCCGTGCTTCCCCAAAAATTCGAGGATGTGCACCGACATGAAGAGGTGGTTGTTGTTGACGATGCCGCTGCCGCGGCAGGTGGCGAACCAGCGAGTGACCTGCGCCTTGTCGTCCGGTGCGAGCGGCGCCCAGACGTCGCGCGTGGCGACCTGCAGCGCTATCGCCATCAGGCCCATCTCGACATGGTGCTGGTGATAGGAGGCGTCGGGCCCCCAGTAGTGGGGCGAGGCCGGGTCGGTGCCGGCGACGAGACCCTCGCGAAACCAGACGGCGAGCCGGGTGCGGAAGGCGGTGTCTTCGGGGCGCGGGGCGGATTGCAGCCAGAAGGCGGCGAGCGTCAGCGGACGGGCGAACGATTCCAGGCGGTCGGCTTGCTTGTCGTGGTCGCTCGGGGCGCCGGCGATGTCGAGGTCGGCCCGGCCGGGATGCATCAGTGCAGCGAGCGGCTCAAGCAGGCGGCGAGCGGAGTCCTGCCAATGCAGGTATGGTGCCGGGAGGGGCATGGATCAGGTGGAGGTGTCGTAGACCCGGGTCGTGATGGAGGCCTGCAGAGGCCGGCCTTCGGCGTAGGCTAGGAGATTCTCGAGCGCGAACTCACCGGCGTCGCGCCGGCGGTCGGTGGTCGGGCCGGCGAGGTGCGGGGTGAGTGTGACGTTGGCGAGTCCGCGCAGGCAGGAGTCGACCGGCAGGGGTTCGACTGCGAACACATCGAGGCCCATGCCGATGCGGCCCTCCTGGGCGACCCGCACGAGGCCGGCCTCATCGACGACGGCGCCGCGGCCGACGTTGACGAAGACGCCGCCCGGCGGGATGAGGCGCAGGTGCCGCTCGGTCACGCTGCCGGTGGTCGCGGGGATGAGCGGGGCGAGCTCGACTATGACGTCGTTGCTCGAAAATAAGTCGTCGAGCGAGGTTGCGCGCCGGATGCCGTAGCGGGCCTCGGCGGCAGC
>DAORVZ010000155.1:0-5416 GCA_035434005.1 Lacunisphaera sp. | reverse complement strand
CCGGCGTGCCCTACACCATCACCAGCGGCGTGAAGTTCTTCGAGCGCCAGCACGTGCGCGACCTCATAGCCTGCATCAACTTCGTCTACAACCCGTCGAACACATCCGCCTGGAACCGCCTCGCCATGCTCCTGCCCAAGGTCGGCGAGAAGGGCGCGCAGAAAATCTACGCCGCCGCCCTCGACCACGCGAAGCTGATGCAGCAGAATTTCATCGACGCCCTCGCCACCGACGACGTGACGAGCAAGGTCCCGAAGGACGCCAAGGCCGACTGGCCGAATTTCTGCGCCTCACTCAAGCAGGTCTACGACGCGATGAACGACCAGAAACCCTCCGACGCCGTCGAGATCGCGATCGACGGCTGGTATGGCGACTACATGAAGGGCGAATACGCCGACTACGTGGACCGCATCGAGGAGTTGAAGGGCCTCGTCGGCTTCGCCTCGCAGTTCACGCAGATGTCTGAGTTCCTCGCGCAGATCATGCTCCTCAACGGCGAGACCAGCGAGAAGCGCGTCGAGGCCGACCAGGATTCCATCAAGCTCACGACGATCCACCAGGCCAAGGGCCTCGAGTATGATGCCGTGTTCCTGATCGGCGCCGCCGAAGGCCAGTTCCCCGGCTACCGCACGATCGAAAGCGGAGACTTCGAGGAAGAACGCCGCCTCTTCTACGTCGCCGTCACCCGCGCCAAGAACGAACTCTACATCTGCTACCCAAGAGTCGCGAGCCGCCCCGGCCCGGGCGGGATGATGTTACAGCCGACCCGCTTCCTGTCAGAATTGGACGAAAGCCTCTACGACGAACTGCGCATCAAGCGCTCCTACGGCTGGTGATTGGCGTGGGAGGGACTTTACGTCCCGACGGTGGAGCGCGTTGCCCCCAACGCGCTCGGTTGGGGCGGTTGCCCTCAACCGCCCTGCCTTGATATCCGATATTGCTTTTCATCCCACCCCGCGTAGCTTCCCTTCATGCGGTTTGTGTGGGACCGGGCCAAGGAGCGAGCCAACCTCGCCCGCCATGGCGTCGATTTCACGACCGCCCAACAAGCCTTTGCCGATCCAAAGTTCATCGTTCTTTTCGATCAGGTCCACAGCACGTCGCGCGAACTGCGCTGGTGGCTGCTGGGCCGGGTCGGGTCACGCATCCTCCATGTCCGCTATACCCACCGGCCCGACGGAGTCATCCGTCTGATCGGTGCCGGCTACTGGCGAAACTCCGCTACCTTCTATGAAATCTACTGGAAAGAACAAGAAGCCCAAGATTGAGCCTCCCGTTTTCGACGCCGAGGGCTATCAGACCAACCTCAAGGATCTGAACGGCACGCCGCTGCCCGATCTCAGCAAGGTTCAGGCCTTCTCGCTTTGGGGCGGCGCCCGCAAAGGCGCCGGCCGCAAAGCCTCCGGCCGCCTGCCCGTCCTGCTCCGCCTCACCCCCAAGACCGTCCGCAGCCTCCGCGCCACTGCCCGCAAACAAGGCAAGACCATCTCCGAAGTCGCAGAAGAACGCATGGTTGTCACATGACCACATCTGCATCCGCAGCCTGATCCCATATCCGCTCATATCCATCCTCCCAATGACGACTATCTCTAAGCGATTCCCGGCGTTCCCCGGGTTACTTTTCAGAGGTGGTCTAAATAGCAAAGCTGGACAGGTGCCGTTGCGCCCATGCACGGCTTGGCCACGTGCAACCTGTTGGGTTAGATATCGGCAGTCTATTGGGAAGAACTATCGTCCCGTTTGGGGAACTTGGCGTTGCACAGCCGAATTTCTCGCGATGATAAGCTGCTGCCCTGAGCGCCGATACTTTGATCGCTACGAAAACTATCCACTTTTCGTATGGTTGATCCAAGCCAACACACACGATGGAGCAACCGAACGGGGTCAGGCCTTGGGGTTTGGGGTTGACGGTGGCGCCTGAACTGCTGGACTCCGGGCCATGGCCCGACCGCTGCGCCTGGAAACCGAAGACGGGGTGTATCACATCCTCAACCGTGGCAACTATCGGACGGACATCTTCCGGTCCGACAAGGCCAAGGCGGCATTCCTGAAGTGTCTGGATGAGGCGTGCGCCAAGACCGGGTGGCAGGTGCATGCCTGGTGCCTCATGTCGAACCACTACCACCTCGCCATCACCACCCCGCAGGCGAACCTGGTGGAAGGGATGCGCTGGCTGCAGGGCACCTTTGCCACCCGCTTCAACCGGTTGCGGCAGGAGCGGGGGCATTTGTTCCAAGGCCGATACAAGAGCCTGGTGGTGGATCCCGACGATGGTCTGGGCCCGCTTTGTCACTACATTCACCTCAACCCGGTCCGCGCGCAGCTCTGTGCGGTGGCAGGATTGCCGGCACAACGCTGGACCAGCCTCGGCTGGCTGATGGAGCCCAAGCACCGGACCGCGTGGTATGATCCCCGTCCGGCGCTGGCACACGCCGGCAATCTGCTTGATACCCCGGCCGGCCGGCGGAAATACCTCGAATACTTGGGCTGGCTCGCCGAGGACGAACCGGCCCGCAAGCAACAGCGGTTTGCCGAGATGTCCAAAGGCTGGGTGCTCGGAGGCGGTGAGTTTACCAAGGCCCTGGTGAGGGAGAACCGTCAACTGACGGGGCACGGCTGGAAACTCGCCGCCGAAATGCAGGAGGTCCGGGAAAGCGTCTGGCAGGAGGAACTCGCGGCCCTGTTGCGCAAATTGCGGCGGAGGCCGGAAGACCTGACGAGCACAGGCAAGTCCGTGGATTGGAAGCTGGCGATCGCCGCAGCGCTGAAGACCCGCACCA
This sequence comes from Lacunisphaera sp., assembly GCA_035434005.1. GTDB lineage: Bacteria > Verrucomicrobiota > Verrucomicrobiia > Opitutales > Opitutaceae > Lacunisphaera. The sequence goes on along the minus strand of DAORVZ010000155.1, from coordinate 2,636 downwards.
CGGTGACCAACCGCTGGCTTGCGACCACGCTGCACATGGGCAATTTGCACGAAGTCAGCCGCAAGGTCGGGGCTTGGAGCCGCCAGTCCGATCCGGCACTGCGCAAGAAACTCCGATGAACCCCAAGCCCCAAGGCCTGACCCCGTTTCTGCTCTCTCGCGGCACACTGCGCCCATGGATAAACCAAGGACCCCGGTCACGAACCTCATCATGGCTTTCGGCCTCGGCGCCATCGGCCTCGCCCTCGCCGCGGGTGGCATCTACGTCGGCGAAACCGACGACGCCCCCGGCGCGGCGCTGCTCGGCTTCCTGCTGATGACCGGCCTGATGGTCCTTGCCGTGAAGCTCGCGCGGCGGAAAACGTGACCCGGCGCGGCTCTCAGTAAAGCGCCTCGAAAGTGATCTTGAGGACGCCGTCCTTCAGTTCCTCATTCAGCACCTTGAAGGCGCCGCGCGCGGCCTGCATGTCGTCCGACACGAGCAGCTTGTTTTTCGTCGCGCAGATCTCCGCGATGCGCCGCAACAGGCTGCCACGCGCGTCCAGACCCCGGCCACGCATCGAGATCCAGCCTTGGCGGGTCTGCTCGTCGTAATTCATCTCCTCCGCCACCGGCAGCGCGGCGGCGCGCGCCACGCCCGCCTTTTCCAGCGACTCGGCGCCCGGGCCCTTCAGGCGGGCCTGCCGCGCCAGCTCGTCGAGCGCGCGCTCCGCGCCGTTGACCCAGCCGGGCATGCCGGTGCCGAGGATGGACACCTTGGTCTCCGTGTTCGTGGCCATGTCGAGCAGCGTGAAGCCGGCGACTCCGCCATAGACAAAGACGTAGCGGTAGCCGAAATCGCTGGCGTAGCGCCAGTGGCTGATGGAACGCGTCAGCGTCACCGAATCAAACAGGCCTGAGCGGATGAAGGCCTGGACCAGGAACTCCGCGTCGATCCGGAAGTGATCCCGGAAAAATTGCTTCTGTTCTGCATCGAGATCCTGGCTGCTGGTGAGAAACGCGGGGCTGATGAGCACATTGTCAGGCGGCAGGGTGACCAGCAGCGAGCCGCCGTAGTATTGCCCCGGCACCACCTCCACCAGCTGCTGCTTCGTGCCTTCGACCTGACGGGCCAGCGCCTTGTCCGGCGTGTTGAACTTCTGCCCGAACATCGTGTATGGCCCCTTGGCGACGGCGTCGGTGACCGCACCCAGGCCGCAGGCGAAGATGAGCGGGAGCAAGCGAATGACATGCATGTCCGCAGCCTGAAAAAAGCCACCCCCGGGTCGAGTCGATTCGCCCTGCGCCGGCAGCACCGCCTGGCCTGCCCCCCGCCCCGACTCTGCGCTCCTTGCGTTCTTTGCGGTTAAAAATCCGGCCCGGACCCGTCTGGGTAATTTCTCGTGATTTCATCCCGGCTTCATCATCCCTTCACACAGCCCCGGCATCCTGAGCCCACATGAAAAACAAGGACTACCTCATCGTCGCTCTCCTGCCGCTGGCCCTGCTGCTCATCCCGCTCACCGGCCATCTCACCGTGGACGGCTGGCGCTGGACCTGGACCGACTTCCTCTTCGCCTGGGTGGTCTTCTCCCTCACGACGTTCGTCTTTCGCTTCCTGGTAACGCGCCCGATGGCCAACCTCGCCTACAAGGCGGGCGTCGCGCTGGCCGTCCTGGCCGGCTTCCTCGTCTTCTGGATCACCGCCGCCGTCCAGATCATCGGCTACGAAAACCCCGCCAACCTCCTCTACCTCGGCGTGATCCTGACCGGCCTCGGTGGCGTGGCCCTCGCCCGCTTCAGGCCCGCGGGCATGGCCAAGGCCGCCTTCGCGACCGCCGCCGTCACCTTCGTGGTGCCCGTCGTCGGGCTCATCCTGAAGCCGTCGGATTTCAGCCCGGGCATCCCGCAGGTTTTCCTGCTGAACGGCGTCTTCGTCCTGATGTTTATCGCCTCCGGCCTCCTCCTCCGCCACGCCGCCGGCCGGCCCGGCCCATCGGTCCTCATCGCCGCTTGAAACGCCCGTCCCGGTAAATGTGTAACATAATACGTTACACGTTTCCGGTCCCGCTCTTGCAACCTAAGAAGTTACCAACGCCCCGGGCGATGGTGGAGCGCGAGACTCTCCCGGCATTTTGGGTTCGCCAATCGCCTAGCGACTTGCAGCCTTTGCCGCCATGGACGCCACGACCGACCGACCCACCCTGTTAAACGCAGCGCGGAATTTCATCCGCAAATCGGCCGGCACCGCCGTCCTCGCCATCGCCCCGCTGGCCGCGGTGAGCTTCGCCCCCGAGGCCAAGGGGCAGACCATCTTCACCGGGATACTCGCAAACACCGAGGATAACGGAGGCGCCGAAGTTTCCGCTGCTCTCTTCACCGGCGGCAACGAATTCAGCTCCAACGGTTCGACGAACGCCAACGTCACCTCCGTCCGCTTTGGCACCGGCGGCGTGTTCGAAACCCTCAGCGCACATTCCTCGGGCGGCGACTACGCCGACAATATCCTGCAACTTACCCTGTTCCTCAGCGGCAGCGATCTCCTCTCGGGAGCTTCCCTTTCTCTCGGTTACGACTTCACGCTGACCAAGCAGGCGGGCACTATCGGCGACGTGACCTGGTCCCCACTCGGCCAGGCCTACCTGTTCATGGAGAACA